>NZ_BAAHWU010000010.1:0-72930 GCF_054601275.1 Dysgonomonas reticulitermitis
GTCCGAAAAGGTATGTACCTGTAAGAGTAGTAAGTAGAAGGTAGTAAGTAGTGATTTATTGCTTCTTAATATTCAAAACTTCTCTCTGAACGTGCTACACTCTGAATAATGTTGTTTATTTTAAAAATATAAGCCCTTAGCTTATAGCCTATAGCCCTTAGCTTAAAAGCTAACCGCTAGCAGCTAGGAGCTAACCGCTGAAACACAAGAGAAACCAGGAAGCTGTCAGTCAGTTTCAGGAAGAAACAAGAAGCCAGTCCTATAGCTCAGTTGGTTAGAGCGCTACACTGATAATGTAGAGGTCGGCAGTTCAACTCTGCCTGGGACTACAAGGGGCAAGAAGCGACACTAAAAATCTTACAGAGAAAGAATTACCGGACAAAAGATGGTAAATACCGGATTTGCCTGAGATATACAGCCTATAGACGTCCTACGTTTGTAGGTTTTAATGTTTCAGTACATCCCAGAGACTGGAAT
This sequence comes from Dysgonomonas reticulitermitis, assembly GCF_054601275.1. NCBI lineage: Bacteria > Pseudomonadati > Bacteroidota > Bacteroidia > Bacteroidales > Dysgonomonadaceae > Dysgonomonas > Dysgonomonas reticulitermitis. Next base: position 478 of record NZ_BAAHWU010000010.1, read on the forward strand.
GAGAACAAGAAGCAAGTAAAAGCAACGGAACCCCGCCATATCCTTTACAACAGACTCATCAAAGAACAATACCATAAAGCCGAAAGCATCATCTTGGATAACTATCTGATTCCTTTAACAGCACAAGAGTTTATAGAAAGATTTAAGGATAAGCATTACGGCAATGCTGATTTCTATGTCTTTATAGAACATGAATTGGAACTCTTGAAATCTACCAGAGCCAAACAAACTCTCTCCAACTATCGCAATCTGATTAACAAAATGAAAGAATGGAAACCTACTTTAACCTTCAAAGAAATCACCTTGGAATATATCCAACGTTTCCATGACTATGAAATCAAAGCAGGCAATCTGCTTTCTACCATCTATAAGAAACATGCCAATTTTAAATTCCTGCTAGGTCTGGCACAAAACAAAGAGTATTTCTCCTTGGGAATAACCTGAGCGTTGTGCTTGGGGACAAAATGCTTTAAGTCGACATAAGAGGTCGAATCATCCGTGTCCATTTCTGTGACATTGCCCGTGAGCTCTCCAACGACTTTATTGATGGTTTCCTTTTTCAAATTCAAATCATCAATCACTTTCATTTTTAAATAGCCTACCCTACGGGATTTTTGCCCTTCCTTCGGAAATTCCACCAGTTCACTTTCTGCCATAACAAGAACCTTTGTCTTCTTTTGGCTTCCACGCCCACGCTTGAGGGGTTTTTCTTTTTCAGCAGCGGGTGTCCCGGTGGAAAAATAGCCCTCATCCAGCTCTATGCGTCCGGCTAAAATGTACTCATCATCCCTTCTTCCCATCGCCTGACGGAGCTTGTGTACCATGTGCCAGACAGGCTGATACCGATTATGACCCAGCTGGCGTTGAATCTCCTTGGCTGAAAATGTCTTTTTCGTGGAAGTAAGTAAATCAATAGCGATGAACCAATAACGAAATGGCAGTTTGGATTTGTGCATCACTGTACCGCTTTTAAGGGTTATGCGCGTACGACAACCCTTGCACTCATATTGCTCCTTGTCCTGCTTCCAATAATGGTCATCCCCACCACATTTAGGGCAAATAACACCAGATTGGTCTCGATACTCTTTGAATTTTTGCTTACAACTCTCTTCGTCCGGAAATTGAGAGAAAAAATCGATTAAGGTCATAGAACTTAGATTTTTCTTTGTAAAGATAATCATTTTAGGTAAATATACGGGTATCAATTAAAAAGAAATATCCGAACAAATTTCGAACCGTTCAATTTATCCCGCCCTGTCATCAGGCGGGGTGGTTTCGCTTTGTATTTTTCCCAACGTTTATTGCATTGCTTTACCCCCGTTCGCGCAGACGTGTCCGCGCGAGTGAGTGAAACATTGTGCGGCGTTAGCTTTATCTATAATAGACAATTTGACAATTAGCGAATTAGCAAATTTGAAAATTTGAAACAACGTTCAACGGAACGAAGTATAGTTAAAATTTGAAAATGAGTGTGGAAAATGTTACTTTTTAGTTAAATTCTGGTTTGTCATGCTGACGACAGGAAGCATCTCCTGTCTCTCGGGGATCGGGATCCTTCCCTGCGGTCAGGATGACAAAGAGGATACGATGTTTAATTTGAAAATTAGCGAATTTGAGAATTTGAAAATGAATGTGGAAAATGTTACTTTTTAGTTAAAAAGATACGAGTAGACGAGATACGAGGTACAAGTTGTTGACTGACTACTGACTACTGCTAACTGTAGAAGTTTGTTACTTTTTAGTTAAAAAAGTTACGAGTAGACGAGGTACAAGGTACAAGTTGTTGACTGATGACTGATGACTGATGACTGCTAACTGCTGACTGATGACTGTAGTCGAGATCCTTCCCTGCGGTCAGGATGACAAAGAGGGTAGCCGCGCGAGCAAGGGGCTAACGGCTAAAAGCTATCGGCTAACGGCTAAAAAATAACTGTAGAAGTTTGTTACATTTTAGTTAAAAAAGTTACGAGTAGACGAGGTACAAGGTACAAGTTGTTGACTGTTGACTGTTGACTGATGACTGTAGTCGAGATCCTTCCCTGCGGTCAGGATGACAAAGAGGATACGATGTTTAATTTGAAAATGAGCGAATTTGAGAATTTGAAAATGAGTGCGGAAAATGTTACTTTTTAGTTAAAAAGTTACGAGGTACAAGTTGTTGACTGATGACTGCTAACTGTTGACTGATGACTGTAAGAACTGTAGTAGTTTGTTACTTTTTAGTTAAAATATATATTATTTGAAAGATGGTTAAAACAACGTTTAAAATAGAGAGGATGGACTGTCCTGGTGAGGAAAGTCTGATCAGAATGAAATTACAGGATTTGGATACAATAAAATCGCAGAATTACGATCTGAAGAATCGTACTCTAACTATATATCATATAGGAGATTATAAATCCATTGAAGCAGTTTTGGCTAGTCTGGACCTTGGTTCTCATCTTGTCGAAAGTGTAGAAGCGGAAGCTCAAGAAGAAGTTAACGAGGATGGGATACAAAGAAAGGTGCTATGGATTGTGTTGATCATAAATTTCACATTCTTTTTGGTAGAGATGGGCACCGGGCTTTTTTCGAAATCAATGGGGCTTGTTGCCGATAGCCTCGATATGCTAGCCGACTCATTTGTTTATGGAATGAGTCTGTTGGCTGTAGGAGCTGCTGTTTCAAGAAAAAAGAGGGTGGCAATGCTTTGTGGCTATTTCCAGATATTATTGGCATTGTTGGGTTTTATCGAAGTGATAAAACGTTTTATAGGAATCGAAGAACTTCCTGATTTTCAGACGATGATTGTGGTCTCTGTATTAGCTCTTATTGCGAACATCACTTGTCTTATATTGCTGCAAAAGACCAAAAGTGATGACGCCCATATACAGGCCAGTATTATATTTTCGTCCAACGATGTGGTTATCAATGCGGGTGTTATATTGGCCGGGTTCCTTGTATGGAGCTTTAAAACAGGTTTTCCCGACCTTATAATAGGAAGTATTGTTTTCTTTATAGTTTTCAGAGGGGCAATCAGGATATTGAAGCTATCGAGGAGTTAATCTGCTTGACTATTGCTATTTGTGTTTTTCATTCCCATATTAAAGTTATAGATTTCTTCTATTGGAATTACTTTCCGGGAAACTTTATTTATATCTTTCCCTTCTTTTGTCCATAAAAAAGGGTAGAAATTATAAGCATAATCAGGGTGTAGATTTTTCACATCGCTCTCCCAGTTATTCCACCTTAAACCCGGATAAAAATCATTCATATCCGTTTCGAAACAGAACAGTAAGAATTCCGTATATCCCATTTCCAGAGGTATCCAATCGAGAGATTCGGGAGCGAAGTAATATATATTTCCTGCGTCTTGTCCCAGCATTCCACCGTTGATCGCATAAAATCCTCCAATAGCATCGTCTGCTACCAGAAGATATGGCGCGGGTTCTCCGTATTCCGAGAATGTTTTACCCTTGTTCCATGAGGGTAATGACCTTTTCATCCGGTCGCAGCCTGAACCAAGGATGCGTATCCATCCGTTGTCGATTATCAGTCCTCCGGTTTCGTAGACAATAGCCCCCATTAATGAACGGGTTGTAATCTGTATATTGACAAGTGCTTCTTCGGCTTGCCGCTGGGTACGGGGCAGAATTTCAATATTGTTTTTAGCCAGATCGATCCATGTCTTTACCAGTTCCCATCCGGGTTCATTTGTATTTGTCAGTTCTTGCAGTGTCCGCATCAGAATTTAGTATTTCTGCAAAGTTATGAAATTAGTGTCATTCTTTTAATTGAGAAGGATAAACCTTATAAATAAAAGTGGCTGTCTGCTCAATAGACAACCACCTTAACAACCTTTATTTACTAATAGCCTCATTACTTAATGAGGAGAAGAGTGTGCTTATTTATCTTTCAGGGTTTCATTCCCAAAGCAGAGGTATAACCTGCGTTCTTCACACAGTTTTTGAATTTCATATTTTCCAACAGATCGGTCATCGCTTTTTTTACTGTATCCTGATCCGGTCTAACATCCCGTATTTTAGCAAATGAGTTTCTGTCTTGTTTCGTATATTCAATTATCAAATCCCAGTTTTCGGGTTTTGGAATCGTTACCATACAACTATTGGGTACCATCTTTTTATATGGCCAATAGTGCCAGCCAATATTGTTCCGCTCCATCAGGCGAGTCCACGCAGCAATCCACTGACCGGTATTTTCTCCTGTTTCACCCATATACATAGGCAGGTTTACGCTGTCCCTGAAATTTACAAAATCTTGTATGTTCGACTGTAGTGTATCGCACCAATAACGGTGGCAGGTATACATCAGTTTATCATCGAATTTGGAGTCTTTAAAAACACTGAAATTGCTATTCCATTGAGCTCCGCCCAGCAATACAATATGGTTCTTATCTACTGTACGAATGGCTTCCACACACCTTTTATACAGAGGCTCCAATGAATCGTTCAGATGAGCAAAATCTTTCATGAAGTAATGTGCAATAGGTTCATTGAGGAGGTCGTAGCCCAATATGAGAGTATCATTCGCATAATGCCCTGCGATATTTTTCCATATGTCACAGAACAAAGCTTTGCTGTCTTCGCTTTCCATTAACCAGGGATATCCATAACTATCGTCTATATTGTCACCTGTTTGCCCTCCCGGAGCATCGTGCATATCCAGAATAACATAAAGACCTTCTTCGCGGCACCATTCTACAACCTGGTCGATCAGTTCAAATCCATTCTGATCAGAGTCCACACCCATATAGTCCTCGTTCGTGAATAACTTGTAATGGAATGGAATACGAATTGAATTCATTCCCGTTTGTTTTATGTATTTTATATCTTCTTGGGTGATGTAGTTCTTTTTAAATTCATTCCAGAAATTTTTGGTGAAATCAGGACCTGCCATTTCGCAGAAAGCTTCGTTGATCTGCCTGTAAGATGCTGCTTCCGATCCGAAGAAGAACATATATCCTTCCGGATTGATCCAGTTTCCGAGATTGATTCCTTGTATTAAAAGTTTCTCGCCGTTTGGTTTAATAAGATTTGGGCCTTCAATACGGATAAACCGATCTGCTCCTTGTTTTTCTGCTTCTTTGTTGCAGCTAAACAGAATAAATGGTAAAAATAAAATGAATAAATTTTTCATACCGCAAAAGTTATAGTTGCTATTTACAAAACTGTTATCAGCTAAAAGAAAATATAAGAGGGTATGTCAAAAGATAGAACTCCCGTCATTGCGAACGAAGTGAAGCAATCCAGAGTATTGATTTTCATGGATTGCTTCGGGCTATCACCCTACCAATGACGTGTAAAAGACCTTTTGACACAACCCCATCTAACGGTACTCATTCTGTCACAGAAAAAGTACCTTTCAGGTTGGCATTGCTATTACCCCCAACCCAAACATTAAAATCACCTCTTTCAGCCTTTTTAACCAAATCTTTATTATAAAAGGCAAAGTCGTCTGTTGTCAATTTAAATTCGATAGTTTTGATTTCTCCGGCTTTCAGATTCACACGTTGAAAGCCCTTAAGTTCTTTCACCGGACGGATTATCGAGCCTACTTTATCCTGAATATAAAGTTGTACTACTTCTGTACCATCCGTATTACTTGTATTTTTTATCGTCGCTTTTACCGTTAAACTTCCATTCATCGGGATGGATGTAGACGAAAGGTTTAGATCTGAATATTCGAAAGTGCTGTAAGAAAGCCCGTACCCGAATGGAAACAATGGATCTTTACCCGAATCCAGGTAGAATGATGTATTTCCTAATGAGGTTTGTCCTGCTTCCAATTGAATTTGATCTAGTGTCATTACTTTTTCCGGTGCCGGACGCCCTGTGCTGTTATGATTATAATACATAGGGATTTGTCCCACTTCGCGGACAAATGTTACAGGAAGTTTTCCGCTAGGATTTGCCTTGCCAAACAACAAGTCGAAGATAGCCGGACCTCCCATCGTTCCCGGATGAAAATTGTAAAGTACAGCATCGGCATACGGAAGGTCACGTTCTATCGTTAACGGTCTTCCAGCCATAATCACAAGTACAACCGGCTTGCCGGCACTTTTTACTGCTTTCAGAAGATCTGACTGTACGCCAATAAGATTGATATTGGATAGAGAATGTGCTTCTCCTGACAGGATGGCTTCTTCGCCCAGAAATACGACTGCAACATCGGCATTGGCCGCTGCTTGTTTTGCTTTTTCAAAATTAGCAGTACTCTTATCGCGTGAATAACCTAAGGCTGGTTCGTACACATAATTAATATGTTTGTAATCGCCTTTCAACGCTCCTAAAGGAGTAACTGTATAATTTTTGTCTCCGTCAAATACCCATGTTCCCATCTGATCGTGAGGAGCATCGGCCATAGGACCTATTATTGCTATCTTTTTTGTTTCAGACAGAGGTAATGTGTTGTTATCGTTCTTGAGTAGGATAGCCGATTCAATAACCGCTTCTCTGGCTGCTTTCAAGTGATCTGCGGCATATAGTACCGATGGCTTCTTTGTGTCTACATATGGATTTTCGAACAATCCCATACGGAATTTTATACGCAATATATTACGCACAGCATTATCGATTGTCGCCATCAAAACTTTACCTTCTTTAACTAATTCAGGTAAATGTTGCAGATATACTCCGCTAACCATTTCCATATCCACTCCATTATTGGCCGAAAGCTCTGCTACTTGTTTCCCATCTTTTGCATATCCGTGAGCGATCATTTCAGTCATAGAAGCCCAATCCGATACAACAAAACCGTCAAACTTCCACTCGTCACGCAATACGTTTTTCAATAAGTAACCGTTTGCTGAAGCCGGTATCCCGTCGTTGTCGTTAAACGATGTCATCAGCGTTGCTGCTCCTGCATCGATCGCACTGTGAAACGGATGCAAATAAACATTTCTCAATAGAAGCGGAGGAATGTTTGTACTATTATAATCGCGACCACCTTCTGCTGCGCCGTAACCAATGAAATGTTTTACACAAGCCGCAATTGCATTTGAGTCAGCCAGATTTCCATTCCCCTGGAATCCTTTTACCATAGCAGCTCCAAGTATACCGCCCAGATAAGGATCTTCTCCAAGGCTTTCCGCGATACGTCCCCAGCGGGCATCACGCGAAATATCAAGCATAGGTGCAAATGTCCAGTTAACTCCGGTTGAACGGGCTTCCACAGCCGCGATATGTGCACCATCCTCTACAAGTTGGGGATTGAATGATGCTGCTTGTCCCAAAGGAATCGGGAATATGGTCTTGAATCCGTGTATTACATCGCGACCTATGATCATTGGTATTCCCAAACGGCTTTCTTTCAAAGCAGCGGCTTGTAGTTTGTTTACCATTTCGGGGTCAACAATATTTAACAGCGACCCTATTTTTCCTTCTTTGACAGGTTGTATAAAGTTTTTGTCAAGCATCTTATCAGCTTCGCTACGTATCAGGGCGATTTTTTCCTGCTTGGTCATTTCCGAAGGCTTTTTTTGCCCCTGACCTCCGGCAATACCCATCCTGACAAGGAATGTGTCCATATCGTCGTCACTATATTGAGCGATAGCTTTATCGTCTACTGCGAAGAAACTGACTTGATTCATTTGCCCTATTTTTTCTTCGAGGGTCATCTTCGAGAGTAAATCTTCAATTCGTTTCTCTACATTTGTCTGAGCATAGCCTGTAGTAAACAAGCCAGCCAAAACAAATATGCATAATAGTCTTAATTTTTTTCTTCTCATTTTCTTATTTCTTTTGATATATTCTTACGTAGTCGGCTGGAAAGGATAGTCCCGAATACGTCATTGTTATATAAGCTGGTGGAGTTTCCACGGGCGTAGGATACATTTACGCCGACTTTCAGCTTATTCAGGAAATTACGCTCATTGGCCGTGTAGATCTCATAATCGCTGTTGAGTCGAACCGACCACCGGTCGTAATTGGACGCGCCGTAATTACCGCCCAGAATCCCGTCCTGAACAAAACGTCCCAAAGACAGATAATATGCTCCCTTTTCGTTACCACCCTGGATACTCACTTCATGGTTTTGCACCGGCGCGTTGTCGTTAAAAGCGACATCCTGCCAATTGGTGCTAGGGATAACCCCACTACGAGCGTCGGCAATATTCTGAGCCGTATAGGCAAGTCCCAAATTAGAACTCAGATTGTATTCATTCATGAGGGTCATATATTGTTCCGAGTTGAGCATCGGCACTTTTCTCCACGGGGTTTGCCATCCCATGTTCATGTCATACGAAATTTTAGGCTTTCCTTCTTTTCCGCGTTTGGTAGTGACCAGTATAACGCCGTTACCACCCCGTGTACCATACACGGCAGCCGAAGCAGCGTCTTTCAGGATTTCCACCGATTCAATATCAGCAGGGTTCAGATTTTTGATCCCACCATCTACGGCCATACCGTCTACAATGTAAAGAGGGTTGTTGTCGCCGGTAGTTCCTACCCCGCGAATACGGATGTTGACATCGCTGCCCGGCTGCCCGGAGTTAGCTGTTATGGAAACGCCGGACACCTGTCCGTTCAACACATTCTCGATGCGGGAAGGTGTTAATTTTTCAAGATCAGATGCTTTTACGCTACTGATGGCGGCAGTTACCACACTTTTTTTCTGTACACCGTAACCTACAACAATTACTTCGTCAAGAATCTGTTGAGAAGGCTTCATCTTTACGTCTAATATTCCTCCGGTTACTTTAATTTCCTGAGGATCATATCCGACATAAGTAAACACTAAGGTGGCTCCGGACTTTACTTTTATGGTATATTGACCTTCTATATCGGTCAGCATTCCATTTGTAGTCCCTTTTTCTGCCACTGATACACCAATTAGAGCTTCTCCTGTAGCTATATCTGTGACAACGCCTTTAACATCGGCTGTTTGTCCAAATACAGTCAGGGAAGAAAAGAACAACGGAAGAACGAGTAGTAACTTCCATAAGAAAGGATTTCTCTTCATGATTGTTTTTTAAGGTTGATAACTTAGGGTGTTTTAATCTCTTTTTTGCAAATATAGGTTGAAAATCATTCTATTTTAAAATATATTAATACATCAAAAACTCAAAAAATGATTTTTGTGAATACTACATTACTACTACAACATTTAAAACAATCATTGTAAATCAACTATTTATGTAAATTGATATTTTCATTTATTGTTTTTAATAACGAATATTGTATATTTGGCTTTATAAATCATAATATTATGAGAAGAACCATAAGTCTATTATTATTGATTTTTTCTGTATCTGTATATTCTTCAACTGTTTGGCAACGAAAAGTAGTTAACTATGAAAGAAATCAATATAAAGCCGGATTTCAAAATTGGATGATCGCGCAATCCGAGAGAGGATGGATTTATTGTGCCAACTCTAACGGATTATTGGAGTTCGACGGCGTAAACTGGTCTTTATACCCGATAAGAAATAAATTATTACGTTCGGTAAAAGTCATTGATAAGAGAATCTATGTTGGGGGCAGTACAGAGTTTGGTTATTTTGAACCAAATGAACTAGGCTTGCTTTCATATAATTCTCTTTCCGAAAACACAAAAGATTGGGGAGGAGAAGTATGGAATATCCAGTCGGGCGAAGATAAAATATATTTCATTAGCGACAGACATGTACATATATACAATAAAAAAAGTACAGAATTGGTAACTATCAATGTTACTGCCAAGATAGATTGCTCAACGTTGATAGATGATGTTTTATATATAGGCACATCCGATGGTGTATTTTACTTGAAAAGTAGTATCCTTTTCTTTTTATCGACGTCAACATCTTTAAAAAATCAAAAACTCGTGAGTATATTATCTTATGGGAGTAAGATATTGGTGACAACTGCCCGGTTTGGTTTATACCTTGTCGATAATAACGGGATTCAGAAGATGGGTTCTGTTGCCGACGATTTTATTGCTAATAATCAACTTTTTTGCACATCTGTATTGGGGACTAAGATAGTTTTAGGTTCGGTTCAAAGCGGGGTGTTCCTGTTCGACCCGAAAGAACCGTTATATAGAGAAACCTTCAATATTGACAACGGACTGAAAAACAATACGGCGCTATGTACCTTTTTTGACAAAGATCAGAATCTATGGTTAGGGCTCGACAAAGGACTTAGTTATATAGATCTAAAATCGCCTATCCGTCCTCTTTTCTCTATCGTTTCTCCCATTGGTACCGGCTATTGTACCACGGAGTATAATAATGAAATGTATCTTGGTACAAATCAGGCATTATATAAGCTGGATAAGGATGGTTATCATCCGATAAAAGGTTCGGAAGGGCAGATATGGTCTATGAATATTATAGACAATACATTGTTTAGTTCCGGGGATAATGGTATTTTGGTGATCTCTCCGGCGGGATCGTATAAAATTAACATCCCGGGAACTTGGGAAACACATCCATTAAAGGCCGATAAAAACAGGCTAATCGCGGCAACCTATTCGGGACTAATTGTTATAGAAAGGGTTGGTGGACGCTGGGAATTATCTCATGGTATTCCTGATTTTTACGATTCGGCGAGAGGATTCATCGAAGACGACGAAAGTTACACATTCTGGATCGCCTTGAACGGGCGCATACAGAAAGTTAAGTTCGATCATACTCTAACTAAAATAATAGAGAGAAAATCCTATGCTGTGCCAATACGAGAAAATGTTTTTTTCCGGAAAATAGATAATAATCTAGTTGTTTGCGCTGATGATGGTATCTATAAATACAGCAGTATTACAGATGGGTTTGATCACTATACAGAATTAGAATCGATGTTAGACGGAAATAGATATTACGAGTATTTGTTTGCCGACGAATTAAAGAACATCTGGTATGTGTCGGATGGCATGCTTAAGATGTTGCCATATACTACTGAAGGATATAAAGCGCATATCTTTAACTGGGGATTGTCTAACGAATTGATCAGTAGTTATGAAAATGTGACTCTTATGAATAATAGATCGGCGATTGTAGCTGTGGACAATGCTTTTGTGAAGATAGATTTGTCACAAGCTGCTTATGAACCGAACTCTCTAAAGGTGCATATAAAGAAATTGACAAGTAGTAAAAATGATAGCATTATAAGCTACGGAGATGCACGTAAGGCTATAACATTACCTTTCTCCTTAAACTCCATACGTATTTATTTTCTAGCGACTGATTTTACTCATCCATCCGATATTTCATATACTTACCGGCTACGCGGAGTAGACAATGAATGGAGTGCACCATCTCCTAATCCATTAAAGGAATACACTAACTTAACAGAAGGTAGATATGTATTTGAAGTAAAAGCATATATCTTCGGAGAGGATTCTTCTTCGGAAGTAACAACTTTGATATTTGTGATCAATCCGCCTTGGTATAGGTCTATTTTCGCGTATTTAGTATATTTCCTCATAGTTATGTCACTCTTTTTTATCCTGTATAAAAAAACAATAGGTAAGCAGAAAAAGATCATACATCAGAAAGGAGAAGAGCTGATTGCGCAAAGCAAACGCCACGAAGCAGAACGTAAGATAAAAGATCAGGAAATATATGAACTTCAGAATGAGAATCTGAAAACAGAGTTAAAATATAAAACTCAAGAGCTTAACGGATATATTCTCAACGTAATCAGGAAGAATGAAATGCTGGAAGATGTTAGAAAGAATGTGGAGAGTATATCTAAAACCATTGACGAGGATAAAGACCTGAGTGCTATCAGGCAAAAAGTAGTTCGGCTGATCGGTCAGATAAATAGTAATATAGAAAGGGATGATGATTTTGAAGTATTCCAATCTAACTTTGATATTATCCATCAGGATTTCTTTAAATTGTTGGATGAGAAATTTCCCGGATTGACACGAAATGATAAAATCCTCTGCGCCTATTTAAATATGAATATGTCAACGAAAGAGATTGCTCCACTATTAAACATTTCAGTGAGGGGAGTAGAAGTAAACAGATATAGGCTACGAAAGAAAATGAACCTTGACAGGGATATAAACCTTTCGGATTTTTTAAGCGATTTAAAATAAAACATCTGACACTTTGATACCATAACAGGCGAATATCTCTAATATTCGCCTGTTATGATTTAATAAAAACTGCCAGTACCCTTTTATTTGAATTTTTTTGTCGAAACGTGCTGAGAAATATTGTTTATTTTTTTTTTGTGAAAAATATAAATCCTATCTTCGGAAAATCAGTTAGACCTAAAATCAAAGAGCGTGGAACTCAGACTCGACAATGCAATACCAGACTATCCATCTTTTATAGAAGGTATACGCCGTGCGCCTGACCGGATGTTTAACCTCAGTTTGTCTCAGACGGAAATAGCCCTTAAGAATGCCTTACGTTATATTCCGAAAGAGTTACACGGAGTATTAGCTCCCGAATTTCTTGGAGAGTTGAAAACCCATGGGCGCATTTATGGTTACCGTTATCGTCCGCAAGGGGATATTTATCCGAAGCCAATCGATCAATATAAAGGAAATTGTATTGAAGGAAAAGCTTTTCAGGTAATGATAGATAATAATTTATGCTTCGATATAGCTCTCTATCCATATGAATTGGTTACGTATGGGGAAACCGGGCAGGTTTGTCAAAACTGGATGCAGTACCGCTTGATAAAAAAATATCTGGAAATACTCACCCAGGAGCAAACTTTAGTCATAGAATCCGGTCATCCATTGGGATTATTCAGATCAAAGCCCGATGCTCCCCGTGTGATAATAACCAATTCGATGATGATCGGGATGTTTGATAATCAGGCCGATTGGGAAGTTGCGGCACAAATGGGTGTTGCCAATTATGGGCAGATGACAGCCGGAGGCTGGATGTATATCGGACCACAAGGGATTGTTCACGGTACATTCAACACCCTGTTGAACGCAGGACGCATTAAATTAGGCATTCCTCAGGATGAAGACCTTAAAGGATATTTATTTGTCTCTTCCGGGTTGGGAGGAATGAGCGGAGCCCAACCCAAAGCTGCTGATATAGCAGGAGCGGTATCTATTACGGCAGAGGTAGACTATTCGCGTATAGAAACCCGCGAAAAGCAAGGCTGGGTACATCATGTTGTAAATGATGCCGGAGATGCTTTTAAATTGGCATTGGAAGAAAAAAGGAAGAAAAAATCTTGTTCGATAGCTTATCACGGCAATGTTATCGACCTGTTGGAATACGCGGAAACAAACAGGATACATATCGACTTGTTGTCCGATCAGACTTCGTGCCACGCAGCATATGAAGGAGGCTATTGTCCGGCAGGTATTTCTTTCGGAGAACGTACCCGTCTGTTGAAAGAAGACAGGGATACATTCCGAAAGCTGGTAGACAAATCTTTGAGACGCCACTTCGAGGTCATTCGTAAATTGGTAGATAAAGGGACTTATTTTTTCGACTATGGAAATTCTTTTATGAAAGCTATTTACGATGCCGGAGTGAAAGAAATATCCAAAAACGGAGTAGATGAAAAAGATGGATTCATCTGGCCATCTTATGTAGAAGATATTATGGGGCCTGAATTGTTTGATTATGGTTACGGGCCGTTCCGTTGGGTATGCCTGAGCGGTAAACACGAAGATCTGGTAAAGACAGACCGGGCAGCGATGGAATGTATCGATCCTGATCGCAGAGGACAAGATCAAGATAATTATAATTGGATTCGTGATGCCGAAAAGAATCAATTGGTTGTGGGCACTCAGGCGCGTATTCTTTATCAGGACGCCTTAGGACGCATGAACATAGCTTTGCGTTTCAATAAGCTCGTTCGGGATGGGGAAGTGGGGCCTATTATGTTGGGGCGTGACCATCATGATGTTAGCGGTACGGATTCTCCTTTTCGCGAAACGGCAAATATAAAAGACGGCAGCAATGTGATGGCTGATATGGCTGTACAGTGCTTCGCCGGAAATGCTGCCCGGGGTATGAGCCTGATAGCTCTGCATAATGGAGGGGGAGTAGGTATCGGGAAGTCTATAAACGGAGGCTTCGGCATGGTTTGCGATGGAAGTGAGCGTGTCGATGAAATTATCCGTTCATCTATGTTGTGGGATGTGATGGGAGGTGTGGCGCGCCGTTCATGGGCACGGAACAAACATGCCATAGAGACCTGTGAATCTTTCAACCAATCACACGCTGGCGGATACCACATCACGATGCCATATATCGCCGATGATGATTTTATAACAAAACTTTGTAAGGAATAGAGATTAAAAATAATGAAAGGGTTAATCATAATTATATTATCATTTTTCGCTATCAATGCTTTTCCCCAGCAGGTTGATCTGGAGAAAAAAGCACAAGAAATAACAGAAGAAGGCAAGTATTTATACAGGCTGGAGATGGCTGCATGGCATGGTACGGATATTTTTCTTGAAAGTTTTAAAGAAAAAGCTCGTATAGGAGGCTACTTCACTTATATAGAAAAAGATACCCCAAAGTGCCTGTTTTTCTCGAAAGGAGAAAACGCTAAAGTAATCGGAGTAGTGTCGTTCGGAGATATAAAAGTGGTCGAGACTGCAACGATAGATTTTAAGGAAAGGGATTTTAAGCAAGATGAAAAAGAGCTTTATACGATGCGTACGACAGCTCTGCAAGAGATTCAGCAAGACACCTTATTCAAAAAATATACGAATGCTAGTTTCAATCTTATTCCTGTAATTTATAAGGATGAAAGAAAGGTGTATGTACTTACCGGCCCAAAGAAAGAAGGAGTAGTTTTGTTCGGAAACGATTACTTGCTTGCTTTTGATAAGCAGGAGAATTTAATAGAGAAGAAGGAGATACACAGAAACCTGATTCCCATTAAGTTTGAATTGGAAGATCAGGACGAGAGTAAAAAAATAGTGGCGAGTGTGCATTCACATGCTGCCGGGACAGGAGAATTTATCACTCCTACAGATATATGTACATTGATGCTATACGGCAAATTTACCGGTTGGAAACGCCATTTTGTTATTTCCGAAAACTATGTCAGTGTTTGGGATTGTGTAAACGAATCGCTGGTAATAATGACCACCGAAGAATATGAAAGAATGAGAGATGAGGAGAAATATGGGTAGTAGTTAGTAGTCAGTAGCAAGTAGTCAACAATCTTTAAATCTTTAAATCTTTAAATCCTTGAATCTTTAAATCCTGAAATAATATATCATGAGCTTAAATAAAATTGTAGAATGCGTGCCTAATTTCAGTGAAGGACGCGACCTTGAGAAAGTAGAAAAAATAGCCGGTGCATTCCGCGCAAAAGAGGGTGTAAAACTTCTGGATTACAGTACAGATAAAGATCATAACCGGATGGTTGTTACTGTCGTCGGTGAACCCGAAGCTCTGAAGAAGGCGATTGTAGAAGCTATTGGCATAGCTATAGAAGAAATAGACCTGAACCAACATAAAGGACAGCATCCGCGGATGGGTGCTGTAGATGTAGTACCTTTTATCCCTATTCGAAATGTATCGATGGATGAGGCTGTTGCTATGTCGAAAGAAGTCGCAAAAGAAGTAGCCGATAAATATGGCTTACCTGTATTCTTGTATGAGAAAGCGGCTTCCGCCCCTCATCGTGAGAACCTTGCCGCTATCCGCAAAGGCGAGTTTGAAGGATTGAAAGATAAAATGACTTTGCCTGAATGGAAACCTGATTTTGGCCCGGAACAACCGCATCCTACAGCCGGAGCTGTTGTTATTGGGGCTCGCATGCCGTTAGTGGCGTACAATGTAAATCTGAATACGAATAAACTTGAGATAGCAGATGCCATTGCTAAGAAAGTTCGTTTCCTTGGTGGAGGTTTGCGTTTTTGCAAGGCGATGGGTGTAGAATTGACTGACAGGGGTATTGTGCAAGTGTCGATGAATCTGACCGATTTCACCAAAACGGCTATCTACCGCGCCCATGAACTAGTACGTATCGAAGCGAATCGTTATGGAGTGAGCATTGTAGGTGCAGAGATCATTGGACTTATACCAATGGATGCACTGATTGATACGGCAGCTTATTATTTGGGGTTGGAAGATTTTTCAACAAAACAGGTATTAGAAACTCATCTGATGGAATGAGAGCCCCCTAGCCCCCAAGGGGGAACAATTTGAAAATGTGCCGATGTGCCAATATTAAAAACAGAATATGAGAAAAGGCAATATTATTATAAGGAATGCATCACAACTGGTAACTTGTAGCGGTTTCTCTGTAAAGAAGGGGAAGGAAATGTCCGACCTTTCGGTGATTGAGAATGGCACTGTCATCATCACAGATGGTACTATTTCGTATGTGGGAAAAGATTGCCCTTCATTGGCAAATTATCCGCATCATCAGGTGATAGATGCAACGGGAAAAGCAGTTTTACCCGGATTTGTCGATTCACATACTCATTTTATATTTGGAGGTTACAGGGAAGAAGAGTTTTCGTGGCGTATGCGCGGCGATAGCTATATGTCTATTATGGAACGTGGCGGAGGCATACATAATACGATGAATGCTACCCGCAAGGCTTCTTTTGAGGAATTGAAAGAAACCGGTCGCAAACGTCTCGATTCGATGCTGGCTATGGGTGTAACCACAGTGGAAGGCAAGAGCGGTTACGGTATGAATAAAGAGGCCGAGATCAAGCAGCTGCAAGCGATGAAAGCTCTGAACAAAGATCATCCTGTAGACATAGTCAGCACATTTATGGGAGCGCATGCTACACCACAAGAATATAAAGGGAGGGAAGACGATTTCCTCGATTATATGATCCGTGAGGTAATGCCGGAGGTGAAAGAAAAGAATCTGGCCGATTGCTGCGATATTTTTTGTGAACGGAATGTGTTCGACATAGAGCAGTCCCGCAGGTATCTGACAGCAGCCCGTGATCTGGGTTTCAACCTTAAAATCCATGCAGATGAGATTGTAACCTTAGGTGGCGCCGAACTGGCTGTGGAATTAGGTGCTCTTTCTGCCGATCATTTGTTGCAGGCATCAGACAAGGGGATACAAGATCTGGCAGGAAGTAATACGGTTGCCACATTATTGCCCTGTACGGCGTTTTCCTTAAAAGAGCATTATGCACGAGGGCGATATATGATCGATTCGGGGTGTGCTGTCGCTTTAGCTACCGACCTGAATCCCGGAAGTAGTTTTACAAACTCCATTCCATTGTTGTTTGCTTTGGCTTGTATTTATATGCGACTTTCGCCGGAGGAGGCGGTTACCGCAATCACAATTAACGGCGCGGCAGCAGTAGGACGAGCAGATATGATAGGCAGTATCGATGTCGGTAAACAAGGGGATTTGGTTATATTGGAGTATCCATCCTATAAATTTCTGCCTTATCATATTGGGATGAATATTGTGGAAAAGGTGATAAAGAACGGGGTTCTTATTGATTTAAAGATTCAAAGTTTAAAATTTAAAGATTGTTAGAGAATGGGGCGAATAGATCAATTCGAAGATTTGGAAGTTTGGAGATTAGCCAGAGAATTTGCTAAAGAAATTTTATTTATTGACCAATCAAAGGGATTTTTCCAAAGATTTTCGCCTGCGTGATCAAATAAGAGCGTCATCCGGTTCTATTATGGATAATATAGCCGAAGGATTTGAAAGAAATGGGAATAAAGAATTTATCCAATTTTCACATATTGCAAAAGGCTCATGCGGAGAAACCCGTAGTCAACTCTATAGAGTTTTGGATATACATTATATTAACAAAGAAAGTTTTGAGCAGAGTTATCAAAAGGCAACTATAATATCTCAATCGTTATCCAATTTTATTAAATATTTAAGAAAATCAGAACTAGATGGCATAAAATATCGAAAAGAAAATCTTTAAACTTTAAATTATAAATTATAATATCATGTTAGCAAAATTATCACTAAAAGATTTCTTGGCAAAAACGGCAGGCAGTGATCCCGTTCCCGGAGGAGGTAGCGTGGCGGCATTGAATGCGGCTCTAGCATCGGCATTAACCGAAATGGTTGCAAATCTTACGATTGGTAAGAAAAAGTATGAAGAAAAGGAAGATCTTATGCGAAGAATAGCTTCCTCGGCCAGTAATTATATGGCTAGCTTTGTACGCGACATAGATGCTGACTCCGAGGCCTACAATAAAGTCTTTGAAGCATTCAAATTACCGAAAGAAACCGATGAAGAGAAAGCCGAACGCACAAAAGAAATCCAGGCTGCGACTAAGCAAGCTGCCGAAATTCCGATGGAGGTTGCGCGTAAAGCCCTCGATATGATGGATATTATTGCAACGGTAGCAGAGAATGGAAATCAGAATGCGATTACTGATGCTTGCGTGAGTATGATGACTGCCAGAACAGCGGTGTTGGGTGCATTGTTGAACGTAAAAATAAATCTTTCCTCTATCAAAGATATTGAATATGTCGCCCTTATGACGCAGGAGGCAAATTATCTGGAACAAGAGGCTATTGCAAAAGAAAAGGAGTTGCTGGACAGGGTGAGTAAAATATTGTAACCTTATGAAGAATGTCTACTATATTGGTTCGGGAGATTTGACTTTCGAATTAATAGAAAATATAATTAATAAAAACCTGAAACTGGAACTAGCGCCTCAGGCGAAAGAGCGTATCCAAAAATGCAGGGACTATCTTGATTTGAAGGTGGCATCGCAAACTACTCCGCTGTATGGGATTACGACGGGTTTTGGGTCGTTGTGCAATAAGAATATATCACCAGACGAGCTTACTCGTTTACAGGAAAATCTTATAAAATCACATGCTTGCAGTGTGGGTTCAGAAATATCGCCGGTGATTGTTAAGTTGATGATGTTGCTCAAAGCTCATGCCCTTTCGTTGGGATATAGCGGAGTTCAGGTAATAACTGTAGAGCGTATCATCGATTTCTTTAACAATGACATTATACCCATCGTATGCGATCGTGGTTCGTTGGGTGCATCCGGTGATTTAGCCCCTTTGGCAAATCTATTCCTCCCGCTTATAGGTGTAGGCGATGTATATTATCAGGGAAAGAAACGTGAAGCAATGGGCGTTCTCGATGAATTCGGCTGGAAGCCTATCCGCCTGATGAGTAAAGAAGGGCTGGCTCTGCTGAACGGCACTCAGTTTATGAGTGCTAACGGCGTATTTGCCATGTTGAGAGCTTTCAAACTTTCTAAAAAAGCAGATTTGATTGCCGCATTGTCGCTCGAAGCGTTTGATGGCTGTATCGATCCTTTTTATGAAGGACTGCACCAAATGAGGCCTCATCAGGGACAGATCAGAACTGCTGAAACTTTCAGAAAATTACTTCAGGGAAGCGAGCTTATTTCCCGAAAGAAAGATCATGTGCAAGATCCATATTCTTTCCGATGCATTCCGCAAGTGCATGGCGCGACTAAGGATGCTATCAACTATGTCTCATCTGTTTTACTGACAGAGATAAATTCGGTGACAGACAATCCGACGATTTTCCCCGATGAGGATAAAATTGTTTCAGGGGGTAATTTTCACGGACAACCACTTGCTATCACTTACGATTTTCTGGCTATCGCTTTGGCAGAGCTAGGCAATATTTCGGAGCGGCGTGTGGCCCAGTTGATTATGGGCTTGCGGGGGTTGCCTGAATTTCTGGTTGCCAATCCGGGGGTGAATTCCGGGTTCATGATTCCCCAGTATACATCGGCGTCAATGGTCAGTCAGAACAAAATGTACTGCTATGCGGCTTCCAGTGATTCGATTGTTTCTTCCAACGGACAGGAAGACCATGTAAGCATGGGGGCGAATGCAGCTGTCAAGCTTTTCAAGATCATGGATAACTTAAACCATATTCTTGCAATAGAATTGATGAATGCAGCGCAAGGGATCGACTTCCGCCATCCGGTAAAAACATCACCTGTTCTTGAAGAGTTCTTAAAAGAATACCGTAAAGAAGTGCCTTTTGTGAAAGATGATATAGTAATGTATAAAGAAATCCATAAAACTGTTGCTTTTTTGAACAGGGTTTCTTTAGATTTTATGGAATAATATATAGACAAGTGGCTGTCCCGAAAGTAAAAGATCCTTCATCCGTCATTGCGAACTTAAAAGGCGAAGCAATCCAGAAACAGATAGCTGGATTGCTTCGGGTAAACCCTCGCAAAGACGGGAATTCTATCTTTTGAGACAGCCTGTTTAGATCAGAGAAGCTTCGGGTATACATAAAACCTCATAGTTATGTAGCAATACATATCAGCTCTAATCACTACCTTAGCCCCCAATTAAAGGAAACTCATGTTAAAGCGGATATTAAAGATTTTAAAACGAGTATTGATCAGCATCATTGTGTTCACTGCACTTTATTTCGGTATCGGATATTGTTGCTCGCACATCGTTATATCGGCAGAAAAAGATGCCGCCAAAGAAGTTCCTGTTTTTATTAAGACCAATGGTAAACATACTGATATAGTTGTTCCCGTCCGTAATGAAATAATAGACTGGAGTAAGAAAATACCATTCCAAAACAATATTTCCCAAGATACGGTATATAGTTTTCTCGCATTTGGCTGGGGAGACAAAGGCTTTTTTCTTGATATGCCTACATGGGACGATCTCACTTTCGGACTTGCCTTCAAAGCCGCTTTCTGGCTCGGGACGACAGCTATGCATACCACATATTATAAGGAATTGGCAGAAGATAATAATTGCCGGAAGATGATGATCAGTAAGCAACAATATGAATGCCTGGTAGTCTTTATTACCGATAGGTTTAAGAAAGGAGCAGATGGTAATTTCATAAACATCAAAACCGATGCAGCCTATGGCACCGCTGATGCTTTTTACGAGGCCAGAGGACATTACAATCTATTCTATTCGTGCAATACATGGGTAAACGATGCTCTAAAGGCTTGTGGGCAGAAACATTGTCTTTGGACATTTTTTGACGATCCTATATTTTCAATTTATAAATGAATAAACAGAGTCTTATCTCCGGCGTTTTATATAATTCTATCTTAAATACTCTGGCATAGGATAAGCTACATATCTCTAATCCATAGCCTAATATTTCTGTAAACTTTTCCCTTTTTGCATCGCTTTGAGAATATTTTTCCTTACAGTTCGAATAGCGGGGCATAATTCCCCTTCCATCATTTCAAGAGTAATTTTTAGTTCCTGAGTTAATTCAGGGATAGTACGGCAGAGCTCGTAAGCTATTTTCATACATAGAGACTGCACACCCGGTAATTCCTGAGAAGACAGCATCCGCTCTAAACAGAAATCCAAGAAATCAACCCTCGGAGGATCAGCGAAAGGCTGTTTATAAAGCAAATTGAGGAGGATTCTTCGCTTGCCTCCATGCTTACAAGTTATCACTTCGTCAATAAGCTCACCTTGCTTTTCATATAGCCATTTATTAGCTTCTGAAGAAAAATGAGTGAAAATCCAAGCCGCATAATATCCTATTTTTTCATCTTCTCCAATAATCAAATCATATAGTTCTTGTTTACAACGATCGCTATGTTGGGTTAAACGAAGTATTTCGTAAATGTCGTCCATCCCTATACGCCCGGCAAGCTTAGTCTCGAAGTTCATTTGTAGTCTGATTTTGAATCGATAGATATTTTTGTTTATTTGCCTCGCTAAAACTTTTCTTACTTTATTATAACAACCTGGAAATAAATTATTACTCCTTAGAAAAGGAGAATGGAAAGTCGCAATCTTCGATACCTCGATTATGATTCGGAGTTAAAGACATTTCGTAATTTATTATCGCTCCTTTTATTAGTTCCGAATAATTAAGAAAATTCTTGGTGTACTCTTTACCATTGAATTTCAACGACGAAATATATCTATTTGCAGGCGAATTATCCGTAGCCGATAGTTCTATCTTATTCCCGTTTTCAAGAGTGATAGTTGCTTTCTTGAATAAAGGTGAACCAATTATATATTCGTCGCTACCAGGACATACAGGATAGAAGCCTAACGAAGAGAATACGTACCAGGCTGAGGTTTGTCCGTTATCTTCATCGCCGCAATAGCCATCAGGCAATGATGTATAAAGTTTATCCATCACTTCACGTGCCCAATATTGGCTCTTCCATGGCTGGCCAGCCCAATTGTATAAGTATATCATGTGCTGAACCGGCTGATTTCCATGAGCATAATTCCCCATGTTCATAATAACCATTTCGGTTATTTCGTGAATTTCGAATCCATAGTAGCTATCATCAAAGATTGGAGGCACAACAAATACCGAATCCAGCATCTGTGCAAAGTTTTCTTTTCCTCCCATCAAGCTGATTAAGCCCTGTACATCATGGAAAACACTCCAAGTATAATGCCAACTATTTCCCTCCGTAAAGGCGTCTCCCCATTTATAAGGGTTGAAAGGCGCCTGGAAGCTACCATCTTTGTTTCGTCCACGCATTAGTTTGGTTTCAGGGTCGAATAGATTTCGGTAGTTCATGGCTCTGGTACTCCATTTGCTTATTTCTTCTTCTGGGCGGTTAAGCTTTTTTGCGAGTTGAAGAATACACCAGTCGTTGTATGCGTATTCGAGTGTACGGGCTGCGTTTTCTTTAATGCTTACATCATAAGGAATGTATCCGAGTGTATTGTAATACTCGTGTCCCAGTCGACCCGTAGAATTTACTCCCGGATAAACATTCTCTGTTCCGTGTACCAATGCCTTGTATAAAATCTCTAAATCTTGCCCCGATATGCCTTTCATTACAGCATCAGCCACTACCGAAGCTGAATTATTGCCGATCATACAGTCGCGATGCCCCGGACTAGCCCATTCCGGCAAGAATCCGCTTTCCAATGTAACATTAACAAGTCCTTGCTGAATCTCTTCGTTCACCGACGGATAGACAAGGTTCAACAATGGGAATAAGCTTCGGAAAGTATCCCACAAACCAGTATCGGTGTACATATATCCCGGAAGAACTTTTCCGTTGTAAGGACTGTAGTGGACAACCTTTCCGTTTTCGTCAACCTCATAAAATTTGCGGGGGAAAAGAACACTTCTGTACAGGCACGAATAGAATGTACTGTATTGCTCTGTTGTTCCGCCTTCTACCTGAATACGACCTAATATATCGTCCCAGCGCGATTGGGCTTTATCTTTGATTGTATCGAAATCTTCGCTACCCAATTCTTTCAGATTGGTATAAGCCTGATCGAGGCTAATGAAAGATGAGGCTATACGCGCATTTACTTGTTGACCTCTTTTTGTATCGAAACCAACAATCGCTCCGGCATGATCTCCTTTGTATTCTTGGGCTCCTGCTATAATCTTGCTCCCATCTTGCCATACATTCGTACTGGCAAACGGCGTGTCGAATTCAATAACGAACCAGTTACAGAAATTATCGGGTACGCCTCCGCTATTTCGGGTGGTATATCCTACAACCGTATTTTTCTCAGGGATCACTTTTATATACGACCCTTTATCGAAGGCGTCGACTACGACGGCATTTTCGTTGCTTTCCGAAAATGTAAACCGTATAATAGCTGCCCTTTCGGTTGGCGCCAGCTCTGCAATCACGTCATGATCTCCCAGATACACGCTGTAATAATAAGGCTTAGCCACTTCCGATTTGTGCGAGAAAGAGCTGCTGCGAGCATCCTGATCGATTTTGCTACGTCCTTTCACAGGCATGACCGAGAATTGTCCATAATCATTGATCCATGGACTTGGTTGATGTGTTTGCTTAATACCGCGTATCTTGTGGTCAGCATAATTATATGTCCAGCCATCGCCCATTTTACCGGTTTGCGGAGTCCAGAAATTCATACCCCATGGAAGCGCCGTAGCCGGATATGTATTCCCCGTCGACAGAGCAAATGTGGATAACGAGCCGACAAGCGTACTGACATAACCGGACGGACAAGATTTCTCATTTTGTATTTCGATGCCGGTCTTTTTGCAAGCCTCCATAGAAATAAGGACAGCTGTTACTATAAAAGGGAGAAGCAATTTTTTCATAGGATAATCGACTTAATTTATAGAGTTTAATACATTTAGTTTCCCATCGTTGACAAGCTTAATGATAAGTTCCCCAAATAAAGTGTTCTGCCAAGCAAACCATTCGCGGGTAAACTCCTCCGGATTGTCTTTGTGGAACGATTCGTGCATAAATCCGGTATTGGCATCCGTTGCCAAGAGTTGTGCAATACATGCCTTTATCTCTGTATCATCTTGAGATGTGAAAGCTTTCATCATAATACTCATTGGCCATATCATATCGTGACGACCAATATGCGGGCTGCCTATTCCTTCGCCGGCTTTACCTTTAAAGAAGTAAGGATTATCATCACTCCATACAAACCGGCGTGTATTCTGATAGATTGGATCATTTACATCTACATCGCCCAAATATGCCATTGCCAACAGACTTGGAACATTCGGATCATCCATAAGATATTGATTGCCAAAGCCATCAACCTCGTAAGCGTAGATAGTTCCGTATTTCGGGTGGTTATAAGTCGCATATTGTTTAAGAGCAGTTTTTACTTCATCAGCTAAAACTGTGCACTCATTAGCAAGCTTTTCATTTTTATTGACCGTAAGAAGTATCTCAGCAGCTTTGCGTAATGAAGATACAGCCATAAAATTGGAAGGAACAAGGAATTCGTATGATGTAGCATCGTCCGAAGGGCGGAAAGCAGAAGCTATCAGGCCAACGGGTTTTACGGGGTTGCCCCACCCTCGATTGTTCTTTGTATCTAACTGACGGTCCGTTACCCGAAGGAAAAAATATTCGCCCGGACTATCCTTACGCTGCTGTTCCTTCATTGTCTTCAGTATATTTTCGATAGCTTTGATCCATGTATTACCAAAAACTTGTGTGTCATCCGTAATTTTCCAATATTCATATGCCAGACGGATAGGATAACATTGCGAATCAATTTCCCATTTACGTTCATAAACAAGCGGATTAGCAGGCTCGTTAGTAACATCACTGGCCCAACGGCTATTTTCAACAGCTCCATCGTTGAAAGCATTGGCATAAGGATCTATCGTCAAGCAGATAAACTGACGGTTAATAACTCCTGCCAGCATACCTTTCAACTTTGCATCGCGATTGGCATACCGAACATACGGCCATACCTGAGCTCCCGAGTCGCGTAGCCACATGGCATGAATATCTCCCGTATAAACGAAAGTATCATGCATACCGTTCGTCCGGCGATAATGTACAGTTGTTTCCAACGTATTGGGATAGCAGTTTTCGAACATCCATGCCAGCTTCGGATTTTTTAGTAATCCTTTTATACGGGTTATTTCACTCTCTACAATCTGCGAAGTGAATAATCTCTCTTTGGCAGGCTTACGTTGAGATACGTATTCAGATTTGACCTGACCTGTGAGGGGCAGAGTACTTATTCCTGCACAGATCAAAAATGATATAAAAAAATGCTGTAATTTCATCTCTAGCTGTTTTACATTTCTTATTTACTCCAAACCACTTGCTTTATGCCCATCTCCAGCTCAAGTTTACCTCCTTTTTGGATATCTCCGAATGTTATATATGGAAGTTTATATGGTTTGCCATTCAGCTTGATACTTTGTATATATTTGTTTTCTTCCGAATTATTTTGCACTCTAATCATAAACTCTTTTCCATTTCCTACATTCAATGCAGCTTTGTCAATAATTGGCGATCCGAAGTAATAACGTCCTCCGGCAGGTTCTACCTGATACATGCCAAGTGCCGAAAGGATATACCATGCCGACATCTGGCCCACGTCTTCATTTCCGGACAGCCCATCGGGCTTATCATGATACAGTTCCGAAAGCACTTGTCTTACCAAAGATGCCGTTTTCCATGGCTGACCGGTCATGGTATAAAGATAAAGCACATGATGGCTTGGTTCATTACCATGGGCATATTGGCCTATAAGACCGCTGATGTCAGGTGATGCTTCTTCTCCCATATTGCCTTCAACCGTGAACAGGGAATCGAGTTTCTGATGAAAATTTTCGCGTGAGCCAAAAAGCCCCATCAGTCCTTCTATATCGTGAGGCACCAGCCAGGTATATTGCCAGGCATTCCCTTCCGTATAATCGTCTTCCCGGTGTGTAGACTGAAAAGGGTTGAAAGGTGTACGCCATTTTCCTTCGGAGGAAAGTCCTCTCAAAAAATGAGTTTCCGTATCAAAATAGTATTTATAAGCCCTGCTTCTGTCATTAAAATACTGGTAGTCTGTCTTTTTATCATTTTGCAGGGCTACTTGTGCCAGAGCCCAGTCTGCCAAAGCATATTCCAAGCATGTAGCTACAGATTCATTGTATTTGTCAAAGGGGATATAACCATACTTTTTATACAGTCCGAGTCCCCGTTCATCGAGCATTGCCGATGCTTTCATAGCTTCGTAAGCCAGTTCGCGGTCAAATCCACTGAAGCCTTTCAGCATGGCGTCAGCC
This sequence comes from Dysgonomonas reticulitermitis, assembly GCF_054601275.1. Taxonomy (NCBI): domain Bacteria; kingdom Pseudomonadati; phylum Bacteroidota; class Bacteroidia; order Bacteroidales; family Dysgonomonadaceae; genus Dysgonomonas; species Dysgonomonas reticulitermitis. The sequence goes on from NZ_BAAHWU010000010.1 coordinate 26,809, forward strand.
ACAACCGGAATAGCCGGATTTCCGACCATACAGTCAGTTTCACATCCCATCAGATGCCATACCGGTAATTTACCTTGCTGCTGATAAATAGCCAGCATCGAGCTTATCACATCATCAACTTTTTCGGGATGGATGACGGACATTAGCGGATGTGCCGCCCTGTATGTATCCCACAGAGAAAAAGTTGTATAATTTACGAATGGAGCATTTACATATATTTTCTTATCCGTTCCCATATAACTGCCATCCACATCACAAAATTCGGAGGGTGCGATCATTGTATGATAAAGGGCAGTGTAAAATGTACGTAATACTTTTTGATCTCCCGACTCTATCTGTATTTTATTCAATTCGCTATTCCACGCCTGATCTGCCTTCCTAACCGTACCGGAGAAATCCCATCCGGGTAGTTCCGCTTCCATATTTCTCCTGGCACCATCAATGCTAACAGGCGAAAGAGCTACTTTTATATAGATTTCTTCTTTATCTTTGGTGTCGAACAATGCCTGTCCGTACACTCCTGTCGCCCTTAGTTCGCGACCGCCTTTTATATTCTCTTGTTCCTCACCATCCGATAATATAAACTGTTTCATCGGTTTAGAAAAGACTGCCGTAAAAAATATCCGCTGGTCATTAGCCCACCCTTTCGAAAAACGATAACCTGATATGACCGTATCGTTTTCCTGAATCAGATATGTGTCCGTCGGTCCATCCCAGTTGAGGTGGCTTTTCAGATCTATAACAACTTTGGATTCTGTTGATTCGGGAAAAATGTACTTATGGAATCCGACTCTTTTTGTTGCCGTCAATTCGACACCGATGTTGTAACGGTCGAGGTGAACGGCATAGAATCCCGCTCTGGCAATCTCTTTATCTCTGCTAAAGAGCGAATACATACCTGAGCCCGGATCACCGGCAACTCCTTTTCCTAATTTCACATCCCCAACGACAGGCATAACTGCAATATCGAGCAAATCGCCAATACCAGTACCGCTAAGATGCATATGTGTAAATCCCCAGATAGTAGAATCGGAAATATGATATCCGGATGTCCAATCCCAGCCTCCGGTAATATTCGTAGGTCCGAGTTGAACCAATCCGAAAGGTACATTCGTTCCGAGAAATACATGCCCGTGCCCCCCTGTGCCGATATATGGATCTACATACCGGGTCAGGTTTTGTATAGTGTCTGTTTGCGGTTTTTTGTTACACGTCGCCGATAAGCAGGCAAAAGACAGTACACATCCGATTATCTTTTTGATATTCATATATTGTAATTTTATTATTCAATTTCTAACAATCAATTTTACAGATTGATCTGGCATCGGTTTTTATTAAAAAATGCCAACCTAACTAATATTAAGCTGGCATTTAAATTATTCAATTATCAACTTTCTATTTTGAAGCCAATCTAAAGTCCTTTATTACATAATGAGTTACCTTCTGGTATGTATTTCCAGAGGGGTTATAACCATAGCTTGTATTCTTAACCACCACTTTTACATAGCGGTAAGTGTACGATGCATTTAATTTGATAAAAGTATTATATTGACCTGTCGAGATAGTTTTTTCGCTTTCTATCGGATCAAATGTACTACCATTATTACTACCAAACAAAGCTAAATTGTTAATTTTAACCCCTGTATTAATATTTCCCGACCATGTCCCCGAAACGATAAAATAATCAAATGTTTTTTGCTGTGCCATATCAATGACGAAATAAACATCGCTTCCGGCAGCCGGCCCCCCGGGAGCACCGGCTTTAATAAGACCTGCGGCATCACCATTATCTTTGATCAGGTTTGCTATCGGCCCACCCCACAAGTCTGTGCCATCGGCCACCGCACCTGATGGCGAAGATTCCTTTATAGTCCAACCGGTACGATCGAGCACACCGTGAACCGTTATCTTCGACTGCACAGTAGCACTATAGCCATCGGTCGCATTTATATCGATTGTCGCAGTACCTCCACTTTTAGGTGTAACCACCAAATAATTACTGGCATCGGCGGCGACAGTTACGATATTCGGATCGGATGATATGTATTCCAACGTATTTCTTGTTGCAGTAGTTGGAAGTACAGTAATCCGGCTTGCATTTGCGGTTCCTTTTGTTATAGTAATGGGCAAGGTTTCGTCATTGGCCCCATTGAACAAATTGTTCACAGAAAAATTCTGATAATTGGCTCCAACTGCAATAGATGAAACAGGAGTTATTTTTACGGTCAAATTACAAATATCAAAAACGCCGCTTTTATCGGTTGCTTCGGCACGTATCTGCGTTTCCCCTTCCCAGATAGGGGTAACAAGCCCGTTTTCGTTCACAATTGCTACTGCCGGATTAGACGAAGTATATTTAAGCAATTTGATATTCGCTTCAGCAGGTAAAATGGTAATTTGCTGCGACAGATCGAAAGTAGGACCAGTTGCATTCGTACGCGTCACCACGCGGTTTTTATAGTCCTCTTTTATCTCAATGCCGGAAATACGTGTTCCCACAACCAGCACATTACATTTGGCCGTTACATTAGCATTATTTTTAGCTACAACGCTTAATATCGCACTTCCGGGCCCTGTTGCAGTCACAATCCCTTTGCTATCGACTGTAAACACTTTAGTATCCCCCGATCTATACTCATAATTTCCTATATCTTCCGCATCCAGAGGTTTTGCCAACACTTTCACATTTGCAACATCCCCCGTATCGGCAAGAATGATTCCGTCGGCTGTAACATCCAGCGATATTTCTGTCACAAGATTACCTTTGGCTACCTGAAGCATATTGTCCTTATCCTCGGAGCAGGCAATAGCCAACATCGACAGAAGCCCAATAACCAATATTTTATTTAAGTTTTTCATATAATCTGTTTTTTATATGTATTTCATCTGTTTCTTACCAATCTTTCTGATATATTTCTCCGGCGACAACCTCCTCACCATACAGGATATTGGATATAATGGTCAACCTGTTCGAGTAGTCCATCACAGCACCATTAAACTGGCCTCTGATATCATACATCAGGTTTACGCCATAGCCTTCATTTTTTATTCTGTTGATGTTCGTTGTACTTATGCTAGGATATAGCACGTTCCCGTTTGTAGAATGGAAAGCATAAGGATATGGTCCCCATTGGGCCTTGGTAAGGCCACCGATGGAACCAAAACTTGTTGAGAAACTTCCATAATACGGGTAATACGAGTAATCTATCATTTGTCCCGGATAAATTCCTTCCACAGGGTTTGTAAGCCCACTGATACCGATATAGTATACTGTAATGATTTTAGGTCTGGGCAGCAGCTTCCTTACTTCGAACAAAAGCCGGCCATATGAAGTCGTATTCGCTCCCGGCAAACCGTTGTTGCCATAGTCGGCCCATTCTTCATCAAAGTCTACTCCATCGAGGCCATAAGCATCTACAGCTGCTTTTATTTCGACAGCAAATTCCTTGGCGGCAGTGTTAGTCAGGTTCAACAACCCGACTCCACCGTGGTTAGGCAGGATACTGAGACAAACTTTGATACCCTTATCCTGAAGCGGTTTGATATATTTGTCACGGTTGGCTAACAAATGCTGCACATTTTCATTAAGGCTCAGATAGACCTTACCGGTCTCGGCATTGTAATTCATATTGGCAGCAAATATCTGACAAATATCAAAAAATGGCTTTCCACTATTTTTCAGCGTATAAGTCCCTACATTAAGTGGATTGTTAGAGTTTACCTCGACATAACATATACTAACCCCATTCCATCCTTCTTTAGCGGAACTTGGAACCGGCGGCGCTACATTTATGACATAATAGATGACTTGTCCGTTAGCCGAAACACCTGTATTCGACACAGCTTTGAGAACTACAGGCAACAGATAAGAGTTACCTTCCAGCGTATTGTCTTTAGTCAGATGCACAAGTACAGGTTCTGATTCCTGTCTCCACTTCGGAATGTTTACATCGCCCTCATTATCTATTTTTACCAAATTTAGAGGGAATAGTTCGTATTGCGTGAAATTCGATTTATTGAATGATTCTACCAAAGACGGATCGATGCTCAGCTTCACATCTATAGCTTTTTCGCCGGGCTTGGTTAATCCGACAATAATATTTTTCACTTCATCTTGTCTTACATCTATATTCAGAACATTGTTTACACTTCCTGCATGTTTCATATAGGCATAGCTCTCATTTGCCGATTGATACGGAAATTCGTCCACTTTCCCTATTACAATATCATCATTACTACACGATGACAACATAAAGACTATCATCAAAAATAGCGAGTATAGACTAATTTTTGTCTGTACCATATTGTGTATATACATAATCTTAAATTTTAATTAAAATAGTATTACTCTTCCCCTAACTCTACGGCCATCCATTTGATAGGACTGGTCGAACCATTTTCTTTCGGAACCAATGTGAGATTATTCCCATTGTTGGTATAGTCATTGATGACATTCCCTTCTCCTTCGTCAAACTTCCAATAAGCCAACAGCCCTTCACTATCAGAGGCCACCTCATATTTCGAAGCATTTAGCTGTTCCTGAGTCCTTACCACATTCCATATGCGGGCTTCACAAATTGCCCCATTCCAAGGTCTGTTATCACTCCACGATTTACCTATAAAGAAATTGCTGGCAAGATTCATCGACGAAGCGCTTCCTCGTGTATCCTTAGCCTGAACTTTGCCATTCACATAAAGAATCATTTCGTGAGTACCCAAATCGTAAGTAAGAGCAATATGCAACCATTGATCTTTAGGTAATCTGAACGCCGCATTCTTGGCCGGCCAGTTTCCTCCAAATGATGAGCTGGTTGCAACCTGTATCTGATCCTCGTAACTTGAATCACCAAAACGAATCAGGAAATAACCCTCAATACCCATAAGAGTAGAAATACCGGCTTCAGGTCCACCCCATTTATTTGCACGTACCAAAGCTTCCATCGTAACCTTACTCAAGCCATTGAAATTTGTCAATACTGAAGGAGCATATAGCCCTGTGTCTTCGATATTGGCAGCTGTTGTGATCGGCGCCCCTTTCCTTAATAGATAGTAATAGGTTTTAGAACCTTTCAGGACATCGATATTCGAAGCGTTTTCAATTGTGACCGGTAATATAAATGTCTTTGTTCTAGGCAAATTATCCAGGTCTTTGAATGTCAGCAGGACATTGGTAGACCTCACTTCTCCGGCGGGTATGATAGCTTTTGTTTCCGATATTTCAAAGAACTCATCCGGCAAGGCTTCGCACTTTGTGGTACTTGTCGCATTATAATCCTCCACTAACGAAAAATCTATCTTATAGTTGATGTTCACATCACTCCCGATAGGCAAGGCCAATGATGACTGGATGTTCCTCTCGATATGAGTGTCTTTGTTTCTCAAAGCGATATATTCGGACTGGGTATTCTTTGCCGCTTCTATATAAGCGACATTTGTAAAGTTCGATTCCTTTTCATCCACCCGGTTGCACGCGGACAATGTTGTTAATAAAAATATAACAATAGTCAGATATTTTATATATGGTTTCATAAGTCAATTATTTTTGAGGAGAAGGATTCATTATTTCAATTGCTTCCCGTGTATATTTATAATCTGATTCTGAGTTATAATAATCATTATTGATATTATAAATAGCCAATCCGGCTTTAGTAAAATTACCCGGTATCTTGAGCCATTTGGCTGTGCCTACGATACAATTGCTCTTGTCGGAAAATACTCCTGTCTTGGTATCGGTAGGGTCCAAAGATGGCGGTAATGCCGACACAACGATACGATCTGTAGGAACTCCCGCCTGAATAGAAGCATGAGCTAATACATCGATCATATTTATATCCTGAGCGGTCTGAGTCTGTAATATAATATAATCAAATTGTTCCAGACGGCTTCTGTCTATAATATTTTCGGGCAAGCCTGCAAAGAGCAATACACCGGCAGAGACATTATTCAATCTATCGAAAATCATATTTTGCACTCTCGTTATATTTTCCAGATCTGCTACTGTTGGGAATTGTATTGAAAAACCCTTATAGCCGATACACAGCCCATCATAATTATATTTGGAAAGCAACGAGAACTGTTTATCGAGTTCCGGTTCGAGAAGCCCGAAGAAGTCTGGAATAACAATTTCAGGATTCTCCTGCGCCGCCTCCTGCGCCTCATTTATTTTATCATTTATATTGCGGGCTATTGCATCATAATCGATCGTATAAACAACTTTAGTACCCTTGTCATTACGCAAGACACTGATTTCAGCCAGCTCCGTATCATTCAGGCTATCGGGACTCATCAAAGACACAATGTCTACCTTATCCGGCAAAGAGCCCAAATGCATACCTCGACTGACATAGTTTTTGTCGCTATTGTCAAACCAGCCTATGAGTAATTGATGATAACTCTTTTTATAGTTTCTCAGATTCTCGAGATATTGTTGATACAATTCACTATTCTCTTCTTCTATGTTCGATACTTTAATATCCAAATTCTCGGGAGAAGTCCAATCATTACAAGAAGTAACTACTCCAACAAAGAAAAAAAGAAGAATAATATTCTTAAAACAAAATTTCTTTTTCATAGCATCTTAATTTTTTTTATCCCACCATAATTTAGTTCCCTGGTTATCAGGGCCATTGAGCAATCCTATTGCATCGTACACGTTTTCTCTGTTCTCGTTGTACTCTGTACTTGAGAATGTCAAACGTTTGACGTATGTGCCATTCGGAACCGCTCCGCCACTCCTGTTTTCCACCACCGGTGCAAGCTTGGGATAACCGGTACGCCTAAATTCGGCCCACGCTTCGTTACCCAATGGAAATATGGCAATCCACTTTTGAGTAATAATTCTTTCCAGATTTTTCTCGAAAGTATCACTGCTATTCCATTTTATCGTTATTGCAGATTTGGCGCTAAAATCATAATTTGTGTTTCCTAACGGATAAGTATAAGATCCGGGCGTATTGGTTGCATCCGCAATATAATTGGCTACCCCCGACGCTCCATTTTGTTCGAATGACAATTCGATACCTTTGTTATACAAAGCCTCAGCCTGTTCGCCCATATTCCAGCCTCTCAGGGCTCCTTCTGCCTTCAGAAAGGCCACCTCCGAGGCATTCATCCACAACATTGGCGTAGCAACACCTACTACGATTTTAGAACACGGAATCAAGGGATCTTTTGCCGCAACAACAATCCCGCCTCTCATTCCGACATAACTACCTGAACTGAAGCCGGATTCGGTAAAATATTTCTCACGGCGGGGATCTTTATATCCATTCATATAAGATATGATATCTGCCCCCGCACGAGAATCGTTCCATTCATTAATTTGCAGATTCCAAGGATTTTTAGTCACCTTAATAAAGGCATTTTCCGCATTCGATACAATAACACCTACCGAATGTGAAACAGCTTCCTCGGCAGTCTGCTTGGCCAATTGAGGCTCAACATAAGACATTCTCATTGCAATACGCAACTTCAGTGAGTTGGCGAATTTGATCCAATTCACAATCACGCCTCCATATACATTGTCAAATTTGGCATAAGACGCCGCATCGACATTTCTATTATCAGTAAGCGTCTCTATTACCTCATCCAATTCTTTTATCATTTGCTTGTAAACATCCTCTTGTGAATCGTATGGGGCCTTGAGGGATGTACCATCTTCGCCCGACCCTATCTTGGAGTACGGTATAGGTCCATAAGCATCCGTCACTCTGTGCATAGAAGCTACTTTATACAATTTGGCAAGAGACAATATCACCGGGTCCTTTGTCATCGTGTGCAATGGCAAATACAGTGGATAAACCGCCGAAATAACATCATCGAAGGGTGCTCTATTCCAGTTAAAAGGAGGGTTGTAGGTAGCAAAACTGCCTTCGCCCCAGTGTGCGATAGCTGCTACATATCCTCCATATTCGCCTCCGGAAAGCCCTTCGACAAACTGGTGCAAATTCTCGCCTGTCGGTATTACATAACCTTGCAGACCGACAAGTGATGCCCCGGTATTATAATTACCTCTCTCCATTTCGTCGTCAGTCACTTCATACGGGTTCTTGTTTATATCATCGAAATTACCAGTACAAGCTTGTAGAGAGAAGATGATTACAAATAGAAATATTTTATAAATAGATTTTGTCTGTATCATAATCTTGTGTATTAAAATTTAACTCTCAGGTTTACTCCGATATTCCGTAAACTAGGAACCATGAAATGATCGATTCCCTGGAAATAGTTTCCTGTGGTAGCAACCGCTTCCGGATCGAACGGAGCTTTATTGTATATCATCCATAGATTACGGCCAACGGCTGCAATAGATACTTCCCCGAATTTCATAATACTTTTAGGGAAAGTGTAGCCAAAACTCAATTCCTGTAATCTGATGTTTGTTGCACTATAAACATAATATTGAGGCAAACCGTCACTTGCTCCAACAGCATTATACCATGTTTCGGCCGGGATTATATCCCCTCGATTTATGGCTACACCTCCGTTATCACGGGCTAGGGCCGATTGTTCCGAAACGCCGTAGAAATCGAGAGCCGCCTGTGTCGATGAATATACGATTCCGCCAAACCTGGCCGAGAACATGAATCCCAGATTAAAGTTCTTCCATGACAAATCGTTTCTCCAAGATGTGTTATATTTAGGGAAAACACTGCCCAGGAAAATATCGTCAGAAGGCACGCTTTGTATATTTCCATTATTATCTACATAGATATTTCCATTATTATCACGCTTCAAATCCTGTGTAGAGTAAAGGTCGCCGAGAGTACCACCTGTTTTCAAAATAAAACTGGCGCGTCCAAGCCCTCCGATATTCAATCTATCTTTATTAATAATCTCTCCGGTTTCGGGATGAATTGCATTCTTTACCAGTTCTTCTATTTTATTCCGGTTGAAGCTAAATATGACGTTACTGGACCAACTCAAATCTTTCCATTTGTTATTATATTTTAAAGCTGTTTCCAATCCGGTATTTCTCACCTTACCGGTTTGCATATAGATTGTCGAATAACCGGAAGATACTGATATCTGAGGTTGGAAAGTCTGATTAATTGTATTTGTATAATACCATGAAACATCTAAACTGAAGTTATCCAAAAAGCGTGTGGTCAATCCTAATTCCCATGAAGATGTCTTTTCCGGTTTGAAAACGCGGATCGGATAAATGGAAGATGTCTCCCATACGCCCCTGTTATCGTCCCATGTATGTGTCGGTGTAGATATGAAACGGGGAATAGGTGTTCCGACATCGGCGTATGAAGCTCTCAGCTTCACATATTTTATTTGTTTTGGCATGGATATTATTTGCGACAAGACGGTAGATAGCCCTACTGACGGATAAAAGAACGAAGGAGTTTCGGTGTTAGCCAATGCAGACTCCCAATCATTACGTCCCGTTAAGGTAAGGTAATAAGTTCCTTTATATCCTATTTCGGCACTGGCAAAAACAGCCTGCGACTGAGTTCTCCATCCCAACTGGCTTTCTCTTTTCTTGTCTCTGTCCAACTGAAATACATTGAATACATTGGGAATACCGTCTTCCCTGACCGGCCCTTCCACTTTAAGTGCATCTGCCTTCAAGTCGCTTATGCTGGCTCCCGCATTGACCATTAGTGTAAAATCACCGAATACTTTATTGATATTTACTAAAGCATCTGCATAAATCTGCTGATTGTTCTCTTTTGTTATCGCATATTGCCCATTGGTACCTGCCAGTGTCGAGTTGGTAGAAGCATAAAGTTTTTCGGTATAGTCATTATTCGAATTATCTATACGGACATGCCCGGTCACATTCAGCCAGTCTAAAGCATCGTAACTGAGCCCTGCATTAATCATATAGCGTTTCTTATCATTATTTTTCAGATTGCGATAGGCTATCCAATACGGATTCTGTAACCTGAAATCTCCTTCACCCTGAGGCCAGTACTGGACATTTATCCCCCGGGCCGGATCATAGCGCTCAAATACCTTTACCATATTAAAATCATCGCCTCTCGGAAACAGATAAGCCGAAGCAATCGGATTTGAATAAACACCGTTATTGATCATATTCTGATCTTTCTGAATGATATAATTCATTCCGTAATCTAATTTCAATTTATCGTTCAAAAAAGAAGTTGTGTTTCTGAAAGTAAAGTTGTACCTGTCATATTGGTTGTTAGGAACTATTCCGTTGGAGTTCACTACCGCTGCCGAGAAATAAGTCTGACTTTTAGCGTTCCCTGTTGCCACAGATACCGCATTTGTAAAGACTGTTCCTGTCTCGAAAAAGTCGTTTTTCGGAAAATAGCCATATGAATTTTGAGGAACTAATTTCTCACCCCAACTCCTGATTGTAGAACCGCCCTGAGCAGCTAAGTCTCCGGTCCCGTACCTATTCTGAAAACGGGGAAGAACAAACGGATTCAATATTTCGGTATTACTGGAAAACGTCACGTCTAATTTATCGGCAGAACCTTTTTTCGTAGTTATTACAATCGCCCCATTTGCACCCTGATTACCATATAAGGCTGCTGCTGCCGCTCCGGTCAATACCGATACAGTTTCAATATCTTCAGGATTGATGTCAGCTATGGCTTCAGTCGTACCCGACGATGCAAACTCATCGCCTCTACCTCCACTACCGCTGCCTCCCATTGTGTACATAGGGATGCCATCAATCACATAAAGGGCATTGTTTGATTGCTCTATGGATTTTGCTCCACGCATTACAACCTTACTGGCTCCCCCAACTCCGGATGAACCGGAATTTATATTTACCCCAGCTATTTTTCCTGAAAGTGAGTTGATCAGATTGGCATCTTTTACGGTGGTCAATTCGCGTTGATTGATTTCCTGTACATTGTAGCTCAATGCTTTTTGGGCACGCTTAATACCCAAAGCCGTGACAACAACTTCGTCGATAGTGATTTGGGCGTCCTCAAGTATTATATTGTAGTTGGATTCGCTACTCAATATCACTTCTTTAGTCTTCATACCGACAAAAGAAACTAATACCGATTTGGTATCATTTGGTATCGATAGTGAAAACACACCATCCACATCTGTCATAGCACCAATAGTAGAGCCCTTAACTACAATCGAGGCTCCAATAACAGGCTCCCCGCCGCTATCTTTTACTACGCCGGTTATTTTCCGCTCAGTTTGAAGGACCTGTTGCCTTTCGGAATTGGACGATAACTCTTTCGACAGGATAATCTGATCCCCTTCGAGTTTATATACAATATCGGTCTGCTGAAATAAAGTTTTCAGTACAGATTCTACTGTTTGGTTTTTTACATTAATATTAACTTTCCGGTCTACATCTATCAATTTACTATTATATAGAAAATGATACTTAGAGTTTTCTTCAATAGAGTTTAATACGTCTTCTACTGATACATTCTTAAAATTCAAGGATACGATCGCAACCTGCGAATACATATTACTTGCTCCCACGTGAAATATTATTCCAAATAACAATAAAATTGTGATTCTCATAAAGATTGGAATTTTAGACATAAGGCTAAAATAATGATTATAGCCTTTTAAGATTAGTAAATTCTTCATACTTTTACTACATCAAATAATTAGGTTAGAACTTAATTAGTTTATTACCATTTTCGTCAGGTGAGATTTTCGAAAGGTAATAAGGTTTGATAACTTTGTAGGAGGAGAAGTGCTCATTGCACTTTTCCTTTTTTTAATTGTCTTTCTGCATGGTTATAATTTTTTGGTTAATAAATGGATTTATAATAATTCTTTATAAAGAGATGATCGAGGTACGACAAACTCTAATAGTGAAACTTTACTCTACTATTTCTTTAAACTTATAACAACAATCTTTTTTGAGAAGCTATAATCTCCCGATTGTTCAGGCGCTATTATCTTATATTTTATAGGAGCTGTTTTCTCCAACAAACAGAGTATTTCATTTAATGTTTCGGTTGTAAACGTAGCCGAATATTCATAGTCATACAGGTCTTTGCCTTCCAAATGTATATCAACATTAAAGTGACGCGCCAAACGCTGGACAATTTCGGCCATACTAGTTCTTCTGAACACCATTTTTCCTTCTACCCATCCGGTTTTTACAGCTAGATGGGCATTTTCGACCGCAATCGATTTTTCTCCTTTATTGTATGCTAAATACTGTCCGGGAATAATATCTTTGTTAATGGAATTATCAATATTCTTAACCTCAACATTCCCTCTTACCAAGGTTACGTCTATGTTGTTGTCTTCGTAGTAGGCACTTATATTAAACTCCGTACCGTAGGCACTCACTACTAATTCGTTTGCCGTAACAACATCGAAACGATTAGACTTATCTGACCTAACTTTAAAGTAAGCTTCACCTGTGAGATGCACTGTACGCTTGTTCCCTGTAAATGTCTGAGGATATGTCAACTTCGATCCGGAATTTAACCATACTTCTGTACCATCAGGCAGTGTCGTTTTAGTTACTGTTCCACGTGCAGACGATATTTGTATTTCCTGTATCGATAAATTTTTACCTGAATTAAAATATAAGAATCCTGTAAATAATAATATTGGTAGTAAAAGTATTGCAGCTGCATTACGGGAAAAATATAAAAACTTATTTCTATACTTGTCTTTACGTATTCTTTTCGAAATTCTATCCCAGTTCTTAGCCGTGTCTACATTATTATGCATCTTCAGATTTGAGGAAGTTTTCCAAATGAAAGCGATATCATTCACTTCTTTTTGCAATTCTACAGAAGCATCTATTTGTTCTTCAAACAGACGTTGTTCGTTTTCAGGCAATTGCTTCTCCAAAAAAGCAATTATATGTCGGGTATCAATGGCCATTTATTTCTTTTTATATACTAGACGAACAAGATAGAATATACCCTATGAAATATAAAAAATTACCAGAAAAAAAGTATAAGGAGAGGCAAATAATCTTTTAATTCGACTCTGAGTATTTTAAGGGCTTTGGATATATGTGCTTCAACTGTTTTTAAAGAAATACCTTGCTGCTCAGCAATTTCTTTATATGTCTTTCCTTCAAATCGATTCAACTCAAATACATTTCTTACATTTTCCGGTAGTTTAGCCAATGCTTCTGAAAGCATCTGCTCTAATTCGATATGTGAATACAAATCATCGGATGTATATTTTGATTTTTCCTGTGCTTCTTTTTCTTGCCATACACGTACCAGGTCTTGTTTACGCAGATAATCTATACACGAATTTCTTACGCTGGTAAGAAGAAAATTCCGGCTCGAAGTATTTATTTCTATTGATTTTCTATTCTTCCATATTCTAAAAAATGTATCCTGTACAATGTCTTCACACGTTGCCCAATCATCTATATACCGATGAGAAAAAATGCATAAAGAGGAGAAAAACTCAAAAAACAAGGTACGAAAAGCCTCGTCATCATCTTTAAGCGCTATTCTCCAAAATAATTTATCTATTGCATCCGAACTTACTAATCCCATATATCAAAATTATACAAAATGTTTAATACTTCTACTCTATCGATATAATTTTTAATTCAAAATCTATAATATCAGTAGATTCGTGTAGCGAAATGCTTTGGATAGCACTTGGAGCCTTTTAGTTGTGACAAGTTTTCAAATTTTGTATCTTAGTTCATTGAAATACAGTAAGCCCGCAAACGCGAGCCGGTAAAGGATAAAAAAAGAGTATGCAAACCACAATTTAGCTGCAATTACTATCGAGCCATTTTTGAGCTTCGGATGCCCCTAAACGGGCGGCAATAGTCATACATTGAACAGTATAATTCCAGTGATCTGTGTTGTAATTACTCAAAGAAACATAAGTATCCCCAAGATTATAATATGCGTCTTTATCATCAGGGTCAATTTCGATTGCTTTGTTATAATCCGCAATGGACAAGGCCCTGCAAAACGAACTGTTTCTGGAAGCAGAGCCCGTTTACCATACCATCCAAAGCGGGGACAGCAAAGGCAGGAAGATACGGATGGTAAAGGACAAGCGGAGGTTGAAAAGGCTGATACAAAGGGAGATACTCAAAAGGAGATACAGCAAATGAAATTCAACCTTTAAAAACGGAGAAACAAAAAAGACACGCAAATAATTATACAGACTGTTATAAAAGCCTCTATTGATGGTAACATCCCGTTATCATTAATAAGTGCACTTTTTGTTATCATTTTCCCTGCCGGACATTTTTCCACCGGAGGACTGCATCCTCTGCCGATTATCCGGTATATAATGTATATAAACGACTTAAATACAAATCCTCCGCCAAATCTTCCGGTCGCCATTTCTCTGATAAGCTAATTTTCAAACATTATTAAATTGTCTTTTTTGTTCTACCCCCTAATCATGAATAAAAATATATTTAAAGTCTGTTTTTTATTTTTAATTGTCAACATTCAACTCAAAAAGGTTACAAAAGTAACACTTCTTACAGCCAACAGCCAACAACTCGTATCTTGTATCTCGTAACTTTTCAAAGGCCTCATATAATAGATAACTTTTATGATTAAAGATTCAGAAAAAATCTACAAGATAATTTTAAGAAACCGTTTAAATTTTATAGCATATCTTTTTTATAAGTATTTTTAGTTTCTTAAAAAATGGATGTCGTATTTTGTCGTCCTGAAGAACGAAGTATCCAAACTCTGGCGGGCAAGCCACCACCAACAATTTAATAATTTCATGCGGTTGCCCTTTCTTCAGAGTAAAATGATTTTAAGATGCAAATATCAATTGTATTAGATACATCTAATTTGTGTTTTATAACATAGAAATAATTCATACCTATTCATATTGGTTTAATCTGAATAATATATACATTTGCGTATATGTTCAAACAAATAAATCATCATGTACCGAATTAAGTTTAAAAATCAAATCCTATTATTGTGTTTTTGTCTAATGTTGTCAGGATCATATTCATTTGCCCAAGACAATAAAAAAACTATTATTTCTGTCGATGCCGGAAAAGTGGAGAATAAAATCCCCCCTTTACTATATGGATCATGTATTGAAGATGTCAATCATGAAATATATGGGGGATTGTACGACCAACGAATTTTTGGAGAAAGCTTTGAGGAATCTCAAGCGCTACTCAATTTTTCCACTTATGGAGGAAGTTGGATATTAGAAGACGATTATGCATCCATAAATGCAGGCGGTGGATCGAAAGCTGTTTATGATTTAGCTGAAATCGGGGACGGATACGTTGAAGTCGACTTGAATTTTAAAGATACTAACGGTGAAAATGCCGGTATTTTGATTCACGTTACAAACCCAGGCACAGGGGCGGACAACTTCAACGGATACGAAATTAGCCTCACTCGAGACGGACAAAAGGTGATAATTGCTAAGCACATGCATAATTGGATACATTTAACAGATCTGAAAACAAACATAAATCCTTTTGCGTGGACTAGATTAGGCGTTAGAAGCAAAGGAAACACAATAGAAGTGTATATAAACGGAGTATCAATTGGTAGCTATACAGATAACGACCAAGCTTTACTTGCCGGGAAAGTGGCTCTTCGTACATGGAGGTCGGATGCAAATTTTCGAAACCTGGCGATTAAAACAGCAACTATAGATTCATTTATCTCTCTTATGGGAAAAGGATCCTTAGGGGTTAGCAATAAATGGGACTTAATTCAAACGGGAAATGCAATTGCAAATTTTAAACGAGATAGCAATAATCCATTTAACGCAGCCTATTCTCAAATGATTGAAAAGACTGGAGGAAAGGGAATAGTCGGTGTTTCAAATATGGGGTTGAATAGATGGGGAATCGCACTCGGTCAAAATCAAGCTTTTGCCGGACGCCTATATTTGAGAGGGAATGGAAATGTGAAGATTGCATTGGAAAGTGAAGACGGATTAGTACAATATGCAATGAAAGATTTGGGTAGTATTACTACAAATTGGGAAAAATATGAATTTGAACTCATTTCAAATGCAAAAGACTCAAAAGCCCGCTTTACTGTTTATATGGAAGATAATGGTAAAGTTTGGATCGACCAAGTTGTTTTAATGGGTACTGATGCAGATCAGTTTAATAAACTACCTTTGCGAAAAGACATTGCTCAAGCAATGGTTGATCAAGGGCTCACATTCTTGCGTTATGGAGGGGGAATGATCGAATCTCCGGAATATCGCTTTAAAAACATGATCGGAAACCGAGATAAGCGCCCTATTTATAAAGGCTATTGGTATCCCTATACTACAAATGGATTTGGCATAGAAGAATTTCTTCAGTTTTGTGAAGTTGCTGGGTTCACTCCTTCTTTCGCCATAAATATTGAAGAAGATCCGAATGATATGGCCGATATGATCGAATACTTAAATGGCCCGGTGACATCTGAATGGGGAAAGAAACGGGCAGAAAACGGACATCCGAACCCCTACAATATTGTTTACCTTGAAATAGGAAATGAAGCTATTATCTGGGGTAATAACAAAGAGGGGTATCAACATTACATCGAACGCTTCAATTTGATTTATGATGCAATAAAAGCCAAAGATTCAACTATTCAATTTATTAATTCGGCTTGGTGGCGTCCTGAAATTGAAGCGCGTGAAAATATGAAAATGGTTTTCCATGCTTTGGATGGCAAAGCTACCTATTGGGATTATCACCCTTGGATGGATACTTATGAGCAGGCTCTCAATGCAGAAAAAGAAATAAAAGAAATGCAAAAATTATTCAAAGAATGGAATCCGAACTCAACTATGCAATGTGCTGTTTTTGAAGAGAATGGAACTACACACAATATAGAAAGAGCATTAGCACATGCTACCATGTTAAATATTGTACGTAGAATGGGCCATTTTGTGTTGGCTACTTGTCCTGCAAATGCATTGCAACCATATATGCAAAATGATAATGGTTGGGATCAGGGACAGATATTTTTTACTCCGTCTCAAGTGTGGGGGATGCCTCCTTATTATGCACAACAAATGGCTTCTTTACATCATAAGCCGTTACGTTTGTACAACAGCGTTTCCAGTGCCTTATTAAATGTAACGGCAACAACCGATGAAAAGAAAAACGAAGTAGTTTTGCATATTATAAATAGAAGTAGTGAAAATATATTGGCAACACTTAATTTCTCAAATTATAACAACAATCCTATACTTAAAAAGGCCATTACATTATCAGGCCCTTTAAAGGAAGCAAATTCTCCGGAAGAACCCGAAAAATATATCCCTGTCGACCGTACAACTTCAATTAAAAATGCTCTGAACCCAGATTTCCCAGGCAATTCATATACAATTCTGGTTTACCAGCGAAGGCGATAATTGCGATTCGGAAAACTATATAAAGTTATACTTAGATAAGCATACTGTCGCAAATTGTTATAACAGCACCCGGTAAATGTATCAGGTGCTGTATGTCGGTTGAATAATTTTGTACTAGTAATTAAAATCTTATGTATTCCTTGAGCATTCAATGGTATAGGTAAATGAATCTGCGCGATAATAACCGATATTATATTCAACTTCCACATTATTTATATCATAAACATATCTCTTGCGTATTAGAATAGGATCACCCTCTTCAAGGCCTAATTTTGAGGCTATAAAATTATTAGCAGGAGCAGCATTCACCTCCTCCTTCGAAGTTTTAACAATAATCCCATAATCTTGTTCCAATATTTCATACAATGGACGATTGAAATTTTCCGAACCGTTTAATCCTATTTTAGGATTAAATTGCGATACAAAATATACAAATGGAAAATTCTCTTTTCCCCGAAGGCGCTCTAAATTTAAAACACGGTCTGATGGCGACGAATTAAAGAAGGAGGCAATATGGGGTGATGGAATTTGCCAACTGACATGTAATTCGAAGTTATGAATCGAAATTCCGAGAATCTTCATTTCCTGCGAAAAGCTCATCCAATTAATTGCGCTACTGAACACTTTCTTTCCGGTAACACGAGTACCGACGCCCTTTTTACGAACAAGCAATTCTTCAAACACAAGTTTATTAATCGCTTGTCGCAAAGTATTTCTTGAAATCTTTAATTGTTCGGATAAATCAACTTCGTTAGGTAAATACCTTCCTTCCTGATACTCTTTACGATGAATCAGCTCGCGCAATAGTTCTTCAGCTTGCACATGCAAAGGTATTTTACTTTTGTGATCAATTTCTAGTCGCATATAATTTATTAATCTATTCGTTCTAGCCAAATTTAAGATAAAATATAAAATCTGCAAAGAAAAGTTGTAATATAAAAGAAATAAATATACATTTGCCCTACATATGTACATACAATGATACTATATGATCGAACAATAAGATGTAAGAACATACATTGCAAATAATATAAATAACTTATGAGAAGCAAATACAATAAAAGGCCTGCCGTATCTGTCAAAGGCTTTGCAATAAAAGACTGGGAGAATATCATTAATTTAATAGCTCATAAAAGTGAAAGAGCCAATGTTTTAGTTGTAGACTGCTATGTTGGAATACATTATGACGAATTAAAGAATCGTTTTTCTCAAATTGAAAATGCATTATTCATTGACACGGCATCGCTATTCCGATCGGAACAGGAAATCAAGGCTATGACCCAACGGTTTATGACTGATGATGTTCTTTTCGGTTATATGACCAATCTGGCCATGTCCGATTATTTTGATAACGCCAAACTGGAAACTGCCCGGCAAATGATTCGTAATACAAACGGGCTTACAATTATTTTTGGTCATGGCGCCGGCATTGTGGCAGAAGGAAATGTAACTGTCTATGCTGATATGCCACGCTGGGAGATACAATTGCGGATGCGCAGGAAAGAAGTCAAAGGACTTGGCTTCGACAATCGCGAAGAACCATTGTCGTTACAACACAAAAAAGGCTATTTTAACGATTGGAAAGTATGCGACAACCATAAACGCACATTATATGAACAAATAGACTATTGGTTGGACACTACAAGTGAAAAACCTAAGCTAATGGACAAAGATACATTCTCCAAAGCCATGAAAAAGGCTGCAACAAATCCGTTTCGCGTACTTCCATTATTTGACCCTGCGCCTTGGGGCGGGCAATGGATGAAAGAGGTTTGCGGCCTCGATCGATCAAAGCCCAATTATGGCTGGTGCTTTGATTGTGTGCCGGAGGAGAACAGTTTAATTGTGGATGTTGATGGCATCGATTTAGAAATACCATCTGTCAATGTGGTATATACCGAAAGTACAAAACTGTTAGGAGAGCCCGTTGAAGCCAGGTTTGGCAAGGAGTTTCCTATTCGTTTTGACTTTTTGGATACTGTTGCAGGAGGCAATCTTAGTTTGCAGGTACACCCCACAACTCAATATGTACACGATAATTTCGGAATCCATTATACACAGGATGAAAGCTATTATCTGGTGGATGCCAAAGAGGACGCTTATGTATATCTTGGATTGAAAAACGGTGTTGATAAAGACGCAATGATTGACGACCTGAGAAAAGCGCGAAAAGGAGAAATTGTTTTCGACGCAGATAAATATTCCAATAAAATCCCGGCAAAAAAACACGACCACTTTCTTATTCCCGGAGGGACGTTGCACTGTTCGGGGCAAAATTCAGTAGTGCTGGAAATCAGTTCAACCCCCAACCTGTTCACGTTCAAGCTCTGGGATTGGGGACGTTTGGGCCTCGATGGAAAACCTCGCCCAATAAATGTGGAACGGGGAAAAGATGTCATACAATGGAACCGTGATACGGATTACACGAATGCTTTGCTGGTTAATCAATTCGAAGTTATAGCCAAAGGCGACGGATGGGTGGAAGAGAAAACAGGACTTCATAAAAATGAATTTATCGAAACGCGCAGGCACACATTTACAAAAGCAGTTACACATGTAACAGGAGACACGGTAAATGTGTTAAATCTGATAGATGGAGAAGAGGCGATAGTGGAAAGCCTGAATGGCGAATTTGAACCATTGATTGTTCATTATGCCGAAACATTTATCATTCCTGCTTCTATCCAAAAATATATAATACGTCCTTACGGAGCATCAGAAGGTAAGGAATGTATGACCATTAAAGCCTATGTCAGAATATAATAAACTATAGCCATGAAACAACAATCCAATAACCTTAAAGTATTTATCCCTGTCATATTAAGTTTCTTCGTAATGGGAATAGTTGATGTAGTAGGTGTCGGCGCCAATTTTGCGCGGAAAGACTTCTCTCTTGACGACCTCACCGCCAGCATTATCCCGATGATGGTATTCCTTTGGTTCGCCATATTTTCTATACCAACGGGCATGCTTATGAATCGGATAGGACGTAAAAAAACTGTTCTATTGGCAATTTTCGTAAATATACTGTCACTGATTATTCCCTATTTATTCTACAATTTCTATGTTGTAATCTTTGCTTTTGCTTTGCTGGGAATAGGAAACACTATTCTGCAAGTATCGCTCAATCCGTTGGTTGCAAGTATTGTTAGAGGAGATAAGTTAGCCAGTACATTGACTTTCGGTCAATTTGTAAAAGCAATTTGTTCGTTCGTAGCGCCTATTATTGCAAGTATGGCGGCTAAACAGTTCGGGGACTGGCGATTGATTTTCGTTGTGTTTGCTGTTGTTTCGCTCATTTGTTTTGCTTGGCTTTATTTCACACCGATCAAAGCAGATGAGGACACAGACAAAAAAGCAACCACATTCGGTTCCACATTGTCGCTGCTGAAAGATGTATTTATTTTTCAATTATTCTTAGGGATTCTTCTTATTGTTGGTATTGATGTTTGCATGAATACCAATACGCCTCAGCTTTTGATCCAGCGTTTAGGTATTACCACCGAAGATGCAACTCTTGGATCGAGCCTTTACTTTGCAGCAAGAACTATCGGAGCATTCCTCGGATCATTTATATTGATGAAATATAAACCAGCATCCTTTTTAAGAATAAATATGATTGTAGCCATAGGTGCTTTTGCAATCTTGATGTTCGCTTCGCAACAATGGCCGTTGCTTGGGGCGGTCGCCTTGATAGGCTTCACCTGCGCCAATGTATTCTCGATTATTTTCACTGTGGCGCTACAATATAAGCCTCAGCAAACGAACGAAGTCTCATCGCTGATGATCATGGGTGTAGCTGGTGGTGCAATTGTAACACCAATTACCGGGCTGTTATCGAAGACGATGGGTATGGGCGGAGGTTTCGGGTTGTTGTTATGCTGTGCTGTATATATTTTGTCTCTATCGATAAAATTCTCTAAACAATCATAAACCATGTATAATAAAGACAAACGTATAGTAATGACTTTGGATGCGGGAGGTACGAATCTGGTATTTTCGGCTATGCAAGGAAATGAAGAAATTGTAACTCCGATTTGTTTATCGGCTAATCCCTACAATCTGAACGAATGTTTGCAAACACTAGTCAAAGGATTCACCCAAATCAAAGAGGAATTGAAAGACGAGCCAGTAGCAATCAGTTTTGCATTCCCTGGTCCGGCCGACTATAAAAATGGTATAATAGGCGATTTGCCTAATTTTCCATCATTCCGCGGAGGAGTAGCCTTAGGCCCTTTTCTGAAAGAAAAATTCGGAATACCTGTATTTATTAATAACGATGGAAATCTGTTTGCCTATGGTGAAGCATTGGCTGGCGCATTGCCACAATTAAATGCAAAATTAGCGGCCGCAGGGTCCCCGAAGAGATATAAAAATCTAGTTGGTGTCACTTTAGGTACGGGATTTGGTGCAGGCGTTGTTATCGATAATGAACTTTTGACAGGAGATAATGGTTGCGGAGGCGATGTTTGGGTGTTCCGTAACAAATTTTATTCTGATAAGATCGTTGAAGAAAGCGTCAGTATACGAGCTGTAATCCGCGTATACAATTCCCTTACAAGCATAGACGATAAGACAATCACGCCTAAAGATATCTTCGATATTGCAGAAGGAACTAAATCGGGAAACAATGAAGCAGCCATTAAAAGCTTTGCCGAATTAGGTAAAGTGGCGGGCGATGCTATTGCCCATTTACTGACATTTACGGATGGTATTGTGGTCATTGGCGGGGGAATAACAGGTGCCGCGAAATACATCCTTCCATCATTGATGGGAGAACTCAAATCTGAATTGGGGACATTTGCCGGACAGTCATTTCCCCGTTTACAAATGGATGTGTACAACCTGAATGATGAGAATGATTTTACTAAGTTTCTGACCAATAAAACCGCAAAAGTAAAGATTCCTGATACAGAAACATATGTCGACTATAATTACATTAAGCAGTCGGGTATATTGCTTTCTACCCTGGGTACAAACAAAGCGGTGTCTTTGGGAGCATATGCTTTCGCATTGCAACAATTGGATAAACAATAACGCCTTCGTATTGCCTTACATACAGAGCGGCCTATTTTATTATGGAACATCTAAAGCAAGAGGCCGGAATTTCTCCCGGCCTCTTGCGTGTTGCTGCTCACATCCTGTTACGGAGTTGGTTGTATTGTTATTTTTCAGAAATAATTGTAACAGGCCCTGTAATACCAGCTTCCACTGAGCCTCGGAATATGGTTGGAATCGAAAGATAGTGATTGGCCACCGTGTTATGGACAAGTATTTCCAGTTGATTCTCTCCATCATGTACCAAATCTGTAATATCAAATTGCCACGGAGGGCTCATTCTTAATCCCGCATTTTTCCCGTTCACGTTCAATTCTGCCGTGGAAACTACGCGGCCTAAGTCAAGTATTAATTTATCGCCCGAATGCGATGGAATGCTTACTGTCTTACGATATATGGCGCTGCCTGAGTAGGCGGCTAATCCATCTGCCTTAGACCAGTCTCCAAGCATGGAAAGCCCTTTCCCGCACAGTTGCAAAACGCCGTCGTCTATTGATGAGCCACCCCTGTAACCCCATGTATGTGCAATTTCGATGGCTACTGTTGCCGGACGCTTATCAGGATGCGTAACTATTGCCTCATACCACATCAACCCGTCTGTTCCTTTTTTAGTCAATTCCATCTTGCAAGAAGTACCGTTTACCCATACTCTAGCTTCGCCATAAGAGCGGAATATGAGCCGTTCCAGTCCGGGAGCCGACTTAAAACGAAAATGATTTGATTGCCCGACGCTTTGTCCTATATCATACATCAACAGGGATTGGTCTCCCCTGAACGACATAGCTAAAGGGCGTTCAGCCTGCGATTCGGACGTTATTTGCGGAACAGCGCCTTGTTTACGAAGGACATAGTGAGTTGCGCCATAGGATGTATAATGTAATACCAACGTATTGGCGCCCCTTTTTAGATGAAGAATATTCTTGGAGCCGTCTTGTTTGGCGCCATTGATATAGACTGATTTAGGTAACATGTCCCCAATGTTTGCCTCATACTCTCCGTCTGTTTCTGCATTTACCTGCGTGTATAGATAATAATCATTATATCCGTTCGAAGCTGCGCTACGGGAATAACCACTCCAGATGGATTGGAAATTACCAAGTTTGATGAAATCGTCGTGAACCTTTGCTTTGAGCCCATGCCATCCCTGACGTCCCGGATCGTCTTTTACGCCCCACCGCCACGAATATTCGTAAGGAGACCAGTTATACCTGAATCCGTTTATATCAAAACTACTTGATTGGTATCCGGCCGGTTCTGCAGGCAGGTTATTCATTAACTGCTCGTCCGTTAGTTCGGGAACTGCATTTAGAATCAAAAATTTAGAGCCATACGAAAAATTCTGCATTTTCCACAATTTGTCGTCAAAAGATGGGTTTTTCCATTGCTCATCGCTTGTTGTACCTTGCGAATAACGCGCCCAGTAGACATAAGCCCCTATTAACTCTTTAGTGGCAGGCCAGCGGAAATCGCCATAACGATTATCCAGCACGGGACGAACTTCAAATTCCCATTCATCATCCAAAATCTGGACAACATCTTGTTTCTTTTCAGTATAACCATTTGCTAATACAGCCTTTTCTTTAGGATTGAACATCAATATCTGAATCTCTGTTTTTTCTAATGGCATATGTAAAAAAGTTCCTTGTTCCGTAATTTTTTCCACTTCAAGGAGTTTGGTTTTACCTGTCCACGGATCCCATAATTCAACGGCGCCTTTGGTTCGAAAAAAGCATTCGCTGCCTGCCGGAACACCATATACGGCATACATTTGTTTGTTGTCCAGCGTACGGTGAAGGATATAGGGTTGATCGTCCGGTTCAATGGTTGATACTACACGGAAATCGCGAACCAACAATTTATCGATAATCTCAACAGCCTGTTTGGCTGTCTCCAGTTGAAATACTTTCGATTTTGAATTCGAGCTGACAATTTGCGCTACCAAATCCTTTGTTTCTTTCTGTCCCGCCCCTGCTTTTTCAGTTGCTTCGGGTAGGTTGCCCATCATTAACACAATGCCTCCACTTCGCTTGAAGGCTAAAATTTTTTCCAGCGAGGCCTGTTTTATGGCTCTCATCGATGGAACGATTAATACTTTGAACGATTCTCCGGCAACTTTCAGTTCGCTGTTTTTAATCTCAGCTCGCGTCAATGATTCATAATCCATGAAATCGAAATCTATCGATTGTTTGTAGAGCGTTTCTCCTACATTAAAAGCACAATTCACCGCATCGAGCCCGTAACCGGCAATGACCGGTTCGACAGGATAGAGTATGGCTACATCTGCACAATGTTTACCTTGGCTGAAAAGAAAACTCATCCGTTCGGTACATTCCAGCATTGAACCCATTTGTTCCCAGTATGGCATGCGGAAATGGTTGCACGGAGGCGCCCATTCCCACCATCCTCCCGGCGTGCTGTAATACAATCCATGAAGGCTCAATAAGTTGTGGCCCATGGCAAAGTTGGCGTAAATTGCATCCATTATTTGTTCGGTATTTGTACCCCAGCCACTGCTGTGAAAACCCTCCAACCAAACGCGGGGGCGTTCATACATATGCGCAATGGAGGAAGCTACTTTATTTTTGATTATGTCCTTTTGCAGATAGGGTTGGTCGCAACCGGGGGCAATATTCCAGCGTTGGGTGCGATAATAATCGCCAAATTCAACAACATCGCGCCCTCGTCCGCCATGGTCGCAACCATATACCAAGCCTCTGCTGTTGTGCCAGTCATATATAGGTTTAAAATAGTTTTCTTCGCTCAACGAAACCATTATATCATTGAAATCCAAACGAACTTTAGCCGAAATGTCTCCAATGTTCATAAAGAGCCCGGGTAGCAAAGGGACTATATCATAACCTTTACGTTTTATGAATTCCTGTTGAAAAACATCATTCCACAAGTAGCCGGTCAGGTTAAACTGCAATTCGTCTGAAAAGAAAAAATTCAATCCGCCTTTGTCTTCCGGCGGAAATTTGTCTTCGAATTTTTGGAAGAAGTGCTTCAAATAATATTTCCCTGACTCCGGATTCATTGGATCGTAGGATACCTTTTTATCGAAACGGTAAACGACACCAATAGTCCACTCCCCGTTTGGGCACTCCCATTCGAGGCGATTGTCAGTTATAGATCCGGTCACATCAATACTTTTATTACCTTGATAGGCTATCGCGCAAAGAACCGGATACTTCATCTCCTTATTTACTTTTCCTGTAGCAATAATGCTTTCAAATCTCAGTTCTCCGCCACTCAATTTCGGATTGTCGATCAATGCCGAATCGATATAAGATCCCTGGCCTGCAACTCCAAGAGTATAATCACTCAAGCTAACAAACATTCCCCGCTTGTCAGCCTCTCCTTCGAACCAGCGGAATAAATTCCACCACTCGTCACTAAAAAGTTTTGGTTTCGATGGTAGAGTCAAACCATAAGTTTGCCCTCCTTTGTCATCATGAGCGTAATTAACCTGAAGTCCGCTGATTTTCATTTTGGATAGCATATCTAACTCCCAACTGAGATGTTCGCGTGTTAATGTGTCGCCCATCCACCAAAAGAACGACACCTCGCCATAGCCTTTGAGTGGAGACGCAAACAATGATTTCGCATTTTCGGCTGACTCCAAAGTTGGAATTCCAACTTTAAGCGACTTCTTCTGAGCATATACAGAAGGAAATAATAAGGTTAATAATAATGTGCTTAAAAAAAAGAGAGAGAATCGGTTTTTCATATATAACTAAATTTAATAATTCCATAAAGTATGAAGCAAACAGACTAATATGCTAAAATGTTCATACAAATGTAATACATTATCTTAATTACCAATTCAAATTCAAAATATAAATCTAACAAGATTGCGTTTAGATTTCAAATACCGCTAGATTAGTTAGATTCTAATCTATTGATAGATGTGGTCAGATTTTACTTTTTTCATGGAAACGCCAGAACTGCCTTCCTCTGTCCCCCAAGCCTAAATTCCATTATAAGTTTCTATATCAACATTTAACAAAACCGGCATATCTATGCTTACATCGCAATATTTCATGCCTTTTCTCATCCTAATTCGATATTATTAAGCTTTTTTTTTAGATTTTTTTTTCATAAACTGTTTGATTTAAAAAAAACTATTATATTTGCACAACATGTTCATACATATAATTTATTGTGCAAATATCAAGACTAGTTTCTCATAAATTATAATCTAACCATGTAAAATACTAAAAAGAATCAACTTAACCTCAAAGTTTATTTATGATGAAAAAAACATTAAAAGAACGAATGTATAAGGTGGAGCCTTGTATCCTTAGAGTTGCAAGAAAATTATCGCTCGCAGCCCTTTGCTTCAGTTTTTGTTTGCTAACGATTAGTAATGTAAATGCACAGACAAAAGCACAGACAAGTACAATTACCGGAAATGTTATTGATGATCTTACCGGAGAGCCAATAGCTGGAGCAGTAATCGCAGTCAAGGGTACAACAACAGGTGTAACTACTGATATCAAAGGTTATTATTCTGTAGAAGCTAAACCGAATGATGTATTACAGATTAAGCTAATTGGTTATTCTAGCCAAGAAATATCTGTGGGTACAAAAAACAACATCATCGTAAGATTGAAAGAAACGTTGACAGCCTTAGACGAAATTGTAGTTGTAGGGTATGGGTCTCAGAAAAAGGTCAACCTGACTGGTGCAGTCGGCACAGTTAACCTTCGGGATATAGAGGGAAAACCAACAGTTAACGTTGTTGAATCGCTTCAGGGAACTATTCCAGGCCTGATTATCACACAATCCAGTTCAAAGCCCGGCAATCGTCCGGGGTTGAATATTCGGGGATTGAACACTTTAAATGATAATAACCCTCTGGTTATTATTGATGGTATTCAGGGAGATATACAAAATGTCAACCAATCCGATATCGAACAAATATCCGTGCTGAAAGATGCATCGGCTGCAATCTACGGATCCAGAGCTTCTAACGGGGTTATTCTTATTACAACCAAACAGGGTTCATCTCAAAAAAACGAAGTCCGTTATGAAGCTCAATTCGGCTGGCAAAAGGCTACTGAATTACCTGCAATTGTCGATTCATGGGAATACGCGGAATTGCGGAATGAAGCTTTGATTAATTCGGGCAGGGCTCCAGAATTTACAGCTGATCAGATTGCAAATTATCGTTATGGCGGCGGCACCAACACGAAATGGATAAAAGCCATTTACAAACCGAGCGCGCCTATGCAAAGCCACAGTGTATCTATGAATGGCGGGAATAGTGCTACAACATATCTTCTTTCGGTAGGTTATCTGGATCAAAAGAGTCTTTTCAGGGGAGACAATTTTGGATTAAAAAGATATAATTTCCGATTGAACGTAGCTCACCAACTTTCGGAACGGTTCAAATTTAGCGCTACTACCTATTTTACCCGTAACGAAAACCGTAATACCTCTTACTGGGAAGATTGGATTATCGAACAAGCTACGCGTACCCCATCTATTTATAACTTAAAGGAAGGGAATGAATATATGTACCCTGCCGGAACCAGCGCTAATCCACTTGCCAGGCTTGAAAAAGGTGGTTATAGCCTTTCCGCTCAGGACGATATAAATGGAACTTTGCGAGGAGAGTTTAAAATAATCAATGGATTGACATTGATTGGCATGGCGGGAGCGCGGATCACAGAAAACCGTACTCATGTGAATAGGATTGCCATAGCTGAAAAAACGTCTAATGACCTCGGCAACTTCATGTCCGAATCTTCTGGAAGGGTAAATGACATTACAGTCAATGCACTTCTGAATTATGAAAAAACTTTTGGTAAGCATAGTATCACAGCATTTGGCGGTTATGCATACGAAGGAAACTCTTATAATAGTTTTTATACAGATCGTTCCGCTCCAGAAAAGGATGTACCCTACAATGGCGACGATATTCTTGGCGATGCTGTTCTTGGCGATGCTATTTTCAGGATTCCAAACTCTGGTGATGCTAGTAACTGGGCGCTCTATTCGATCATTGGACGTATTTCCTATAATTTCGGTGATAAATATTTACTTGATTTCAATATTCGCGACGATATTTCTTCAAAGTTTGCAAAAGGAAAAAGATCTGGAATATTTCCTTCATTGTTAGCTGCATGGAGAGTTTCACAAGAGGACTTTTACGGATCACTTGCCAAATATGTACCGTCATTGAAGCTTCGTTCTTCATGGGGCCTTCTCGGGAATAACCGTATTGCCAATGACCAATATCTCTCAATGATTACAGTAAATCAAGGTTATACATTCGGTGGGCTTCCTGCAAGTACAGCCTGGTATTCGGCAGCTAATGAAAATATTGGTTGGGAGACCACCCGCATGTTAAATTTTGGCTTGGATGCCGGTTTATTAAATAACAAATTGAATGTTTCGTTTGATTATTTCAACAATATGACTTACGACATTTTGATGAATTTACCCGTACCCGGGACATATGGCGGCGGAGCTCCGATCCAAAATGCAGGTAAGGTAAAAACTCAAGGTTGGGAATTCAATTTGTCGTACAATTTCGAAACAGGGCCAGTAAGTCATTATATACATGGCAATATTTCAGATAGCTGGAATAAAATTATAAGCTTAAAAGGAACCGAGAGTATATCCGGAAACGACCCTCAATATATTCTAAGAGAAGGTTACCCGATCTGGGCATACTACGCTTATCGTTCAAATGGTTTTTTCCAAAATCAGGATGAAGTCAATAACGGGCCACATACTTCGCAAGGAAGCAAACCTGGTGATATCCGTTATATCGATAAAGACGGAGATGATAGAATATCACCCGATAAAGACAATTTCATTCTGGGTACTCGCGATCCGAGATATACATTTGGGTTCTCATACGGCCTTAACTGGAAAGGTTTGGATGTGTCTATGTTCTGGCAAGGAGTTGGTAAGCGTAATGCATGGATGAGAGGCGAGGCGGTAGAGGCATTTCATAATGGTAATACCGGACCGGTATTCGAATTTCATAAGGATCGTTGGACTCCGGAAAATCCAAATGCAACTTATCCGAGACTTACCGTAGGAAGCGAATCAGCCAAT
The DNA here is from genome assembly GCF_054601275.1 of Dysgonomonas reticulitermitis. Classification (NCBI taxonomy): domain Bacteria; kingdom Pseudomonadati; phylum Bacteroidota; class Bacteroidia; order Bacteroidales; family Dysgonomonadaceae; genus Dysgonomonas; species Dysgonomonas reticulitermitis. Next base: position 56,206 of record NZ_BAAHWU010000010.1, read on the forward strand.
AATGCCCTTCCTTCTGATTTTTGGATCTGGAATGCAGCATACCTTCGCCTTAAAAATGTACAATTGGGCTATACATTGCCTTCGAATCTGACGCGCAAGTTCTTTGTTAAAAATCTACGAATTTATACCAGTGTGCAGAATGTTCTAACTTTTTCCAAAATGAAAGGAACCGGTTGGGATCCTGAATATACTGAAGGAACCGGACGAATTTTCCCTGTATCGCAGGTTTATTCTATGGGATTAGATATTAAGTTCTAATATATAAGTAATGCAAGTTATTTAATGTCATTTTTAAAATCACAACAAAATATTGTTGCTATAGACACTCGAATAATAATTAGCTCTACGAGCTTAAAAATCAGAAAAATGAAAAAATATATAATACATAGTAATTTATTCATATCAATAGCGCTGTGCCTCTGTTCCTGCGTAGATTTGGACACGCCGCCATATAAAGGCCAAACCGACCTGACATACTGGAATAAACCAAATTCGGCAGTGGAAGCTTTAAACTCATGCTATGTTTACATGTCAAATTCCCGTGAAACGTTTTATAATGATGCGATGAGCGATAATGCATATACATCTAAACACGGTTCTGGATTGCCTCAAAGTATAGGCAACGGTTCATATACAACTACTGATATCTACGTTCAGGAATTATGGAGTGGACGGTATGGCGGAATTAGACTTTGTAATAAATTGCTCGCCAATATATCGAAAGTACCAGAGCTTAGCGATCAACAGCGGAATCAATATATCGGAGAAGCGAAGGTGCTTAGGGCATTGAATTATTATGAATTACTTATCCGTTTCGGGGATATTCCTTATTTTACAGATGCGATCTCAATCGAGGAGTCGAATAAAATCCATCGTACATCTACTGAGGAGGTTCTTAATAAAATTATAGCTGAAATCGATGAAGTTATCATTAACGATTTGCTTCCAGCCACTTATACGGCAAAGACGGATATTGGACGGATTACCAAGTGGGGCGCTATGGGTTTGAAAGCCCGGATTTATCTAAGTCAAAACAAATGGGCAGAACTAGAATCTGTAACTTCAAAAATTATAACGGAAAGCGGCCTTGAGTTGTTTCCTTCTTATGAAGGATTATTCGATCCGGATAACGAAAACAATAATGAGGTAATGATTGATGTGCAATACGCTCCCAAAATCCGTGATTACGATGTCGGATTCCAGTTTCTTCCTCCTTCCATGAATTCTTATTGCCAACTTGCACCACTTCAATCGCTTGTTGACGACTATATTATGCTAAATGGAAAAGGGATCAAAGAGGCCGGTTCAGGATGGACTTTGGCTGATCAATTCAAAAATAGAGACCCGCGCCTTGCCGCAACAATCATTTACAATGGCAATAGTTACCCCGGTAAAGCCGCTGTCAATACAACAAGTGGCGTAGATCAGGCATTTGGACCCGATGGCACAACCCCAACCGGTTATTATCAACGTAAGTACTATGATAAATATGCGATACCCGGCTCGACAGCATCAGGCTTAAACATCATCTATCTGCGTTATGGAGATATTCTGCTGATGCATGCAGAAGCTTTGGCTGCACAAAACAAATTGAATGAATCGGAATGGAACAAAACTATACGCGCTTTGCGATACAGGGCGGGATTCCGTGAAAATTCGGCGCTGAATTTCCCTGGAGGCAACGACTTGTTAAATATAGTACGCAGAGAAAGACGCTCAGAACTTGCCTTGGAAGGGCTACGTTATACAGACATCATTCGCTGGAAGATTGCCGAAACTGTTCTTAATGGCAATGCTCTGGGGGCTTATACTGGAGAATCGGGTACTATTGTGGAGAATGGATACCGTATTGTGGAAAAACGTAAGTTTGACAAAACAAAGCAATATCTATGGCCTATTCCCGAGAATGAACGCTTCTTAAACAATAATCTTGGACAAAACCCAAATTGGTAAATTATAAAACATGAGAATTCAGATGAAAAAAATAATATCAGGTGTATTGCTCCTCGCGGCGATGGTGTCATGCACGAAAGAATATGATTTAAATGTTGATTTCACCGCACCGACAACTCTTAACGGTATTGAAGCGGTAGATCTTGATCTCACTTCAACGGACAAGATTATTCTTTCCTGGAGTGGTGGCGGAGCTGTAGACGGGACGTATGTATTGTATGAAGTGCTCTTTGATCAGGCAAACGGAGATTTTTCCGATCCATTCTATACCGTTGCAGCCGATCTGGGTAGTGTCTCGAAACTAACACTGACTCATACCCAATTGAATGTGATTGCTCGTAATGGAGGTATCAAACCAGAAGAAACAGGAACGCTTAAATGGACAGTAAAGGCTTCGAAAGGTGGAGATATCAAATTAGTTAATCCAGCTAAAACAATCCGACTGACACGGGGTGCTGGAATATCTGTTATACCTAACCAATTGTATCTCTATGGATCGGCAACAGAAAATAGTGGTGCCGGCGGCCAGGAGTTTCGCCAGGAATCACAGGGAGTATTTGTGATTTATACCAAACTGGAGCAAAATGGCGTGATCTATTTCAGGGATGGTACAGGATTAGAAGCTACAAATTACTATATCGATGCGAATGACTCAAAGCTCAAAGAAGCTGAAGGTGAGACGAATGTAACAAGTACTGCCAATCCAGTGAGAATCGTTATTGATTTCAATACGCTTACGATGAGTCAAAATGCAGTAGAACTAATCAAAATAATTTGGGCAGACACTTGGTTAGATATCGACCCTGATCACACCGGTTTCATTTACGATGGCAACGGGGAATTCCGCCTTGCGGACCAACTCCTGACTATACGGCATCAGCATCCTGCTTGGGGAGCCCAATGGTCTACCGATGAGCGTTATTATTTCCAAACTTATGTAGGAGGTACCTGGTATCATTGGAGAAGGAAAGGATTGAATGATGGAAACCCAAGCCCGGACGAAGCTCCAGCTTTCTTCCAAATCGAAGATAATGCTGTTTGGAATAGCGAGCAATGGACAGGTGCATGGAAATTCGGGTCATTCGTCTTCGACAGAAGATGCGATATAGTTATCCATACCAATAAAGACGGAATAATGTATCACTCTGTTGTTGTTTTATAACATTGAATTGAAATAATATGTAATTTAAGGGTCTGCCATCGTTTTCACATGACAGGCCCTCAAACATAAGAAAACATGAAAAAATATTTATTGATATTATCCGCTATTATCGTTTTTAGTGGTTGTAACAACGAAGAACCGATTCCTGATAAGCCTGATAAGCCCGATCCTCCGGTTGAAACTATCGACTACGCGGCAAGAGCCAAAGAAATTCGGGACCGGATATTAGGATCGTACGCCATTACAGCCGGAAGTTACAGTGGATTACTGAAAGAAAACATACCGGTGCAATCCGGTGATCCAGCTTGTTCTTTCTTGTGGTCTTATGATGGTTGGGTTTCGGGTGTCACACTATTAAAGCAACTCGGATACGATGTTGATTATATAAAAACAGTGGATAATTTTGAACGCTATTACACGGCCGGAAGTTCGATTAATCCAATAATACCCGGTTTTGGACCAGGGACTAACGGCGCATATCATGGAGGCAATGGCGATCGCTATTACGATGACAACTCAATTGTAGGAATCAATTTGGTAGATGCTTATAAACTTACTAACGAAGCGAAGTATTTAAATTATGCCAAAGATATCGTAGCTTTTCTGCAAAGCGGGAAGGATAGCCATCTTGGTGGAGCCATGTGGTGGCGCGAAAATTCCAAAAATCCGAATGCAACCGATGAGAATTCGAATAAACCAACCTGTGCAAACGGATACGGTACATGTTTTCTTCTCGACTACTATGGTATCTGTCCACAGGGAGAAAAAGCTGCGGTTCTCTCTTTTGCAAAAGAACTCTATCAGTGGTTATATGACAACCTTCGCGATCCGAACGACAATACCTACTACAATGCCAAGCAGGCTCTGGGAGGAGTGCAAACGATGAAATGGACTTACAATTCGGGGGTCATGATCCAGAATGCATTACGGCTTTACAAGATTACCGGGGAGCAGAAATATCTCAACCATGCAATTGCAACAGGAGTTGGTTCGCACGACTATTTTGTAAAGACGCGTAACGGGTTGCCGGCAATGCCCGATAACGACCAGTGGTTTAATACCAAACTTTTTATTGCTTATGTCGAGCTTGCCGAACATTATGCAAATGCAAAAGGCTGGGTAAGCGAATATGAAAAATGCATCAATTATGCTTACGAAAAATCGAGAAACAACAGTGGGTTCTTTTATGAAGGGTGGACAAACAGTAGCCCCGGAAGAAGTTCATGGTTGCTGATACAAGCCGCAACTGTTGAATCATATGCCACGCTTGCTTTATACAATAAAGACAAAGAATAAGAAATATTGATATGAAAAAGAAAAGTATTTTATGTATATTATTCGCATTTCTCCTATCTTGCGGCAATGAAGAGGAAATACCAAAGCAACCCGGAGGTGGAGGAGATACCGACAAAGAAACAGTCGATTATAAATTACGCGCGAAAGAAATATACGACAGGACAATGTCTCGGTACCGGATAAATTCCGGAACTTTTGCAGGTATGTTTTACGAAAGCGTACCTCGGCAAACAGGTGATCCCCAATGTTGTTTCCTCTGGTCCTGGGACTGGTGTGTTTCTGGTATAACCCTGATGCATAAGCTTGGTTATAACGTAGGATACAACGATGTTGTAGACAGGTATCAGAAGTATTATATGAACGGAAGCGCCGTTCAGCCTACAGTCGGCGGTTATGGGCCAGGGACAGCAGGGACAGAGAATAGCGGTAATGGAGATCGTTATTACGATGATAATTCAATCACCGGAGTCAATCTGGTCGATGCATATATAATAACCGGAGAGCAACGATATCTTGATCGGGCTCGTCAAATAGTCGCATTTATCCGGACTGCCTGGGATAACCATCTAGGGGGAGGAATGTGGTGGAGAGAACCTAACCGAAACCCTGAATCAACATTACGCGATGATTTAAAACCATCCTGCGCTAACGTGTACGGCAATTTTTTCTTGCTAAAGTACTATAAAGTATGCCCTTCCGCAGAAAAGGCAGCAGTACTTGCTTTTGCAAAGGATATCTATAAGTGGGAATGTGAAACGCTCCAAGGTGGGGATAATTTATTTTTCACTGGAATTCAGGCAACAGGTACAATAGAATATGGGAAAGATCCTGGTGTAATTGGTGTTATGATTGAAAATGCAGTTTTCTTCTATGACATTACGAAAGAACAGAAGTATTTGGCAGATGCTATGAGATGGGCGGATGCTTCATATGATTATTTTGTAAAAGTTCGTGGAAAGGATGGAGAAATGCTATTTCCAAATAATGAGCCATGGTCAAGCGCAAAATTATTTCGCGCTTACCTGGATTTAAAACCCTATTATCCAGGGGCTACAAAATATATCGACACATATATCAAATATATGGATTATGCTTATAAAAATGCTCGTAATGCCGATGGGTTTTTCTGGGAAGACTTTACCGGAAATGCTGAAGGCAGATCATATATGCTTCTTACTCAGGATGCCGCACTCGAATCTTATGCCGCGATAGCGCTATATAAAGAAGGGAAACTTTAAATTGAAAATGATAAATAATGAATAAAACTATCATTTTTTTTATACTTTTCTATGCCATACTCGTTGTATCTTGTAATACAACGGGTGCGGGAAAAAAGAAAGGGGACATATATTTTCGCAATGCCGAAGAGATGTTCGACAATGTGTGGAATCTTTACAGGGTTCCTGAATATGGGCTTTTTTCGGAATACTACCCGAATTCATATAAACCTGATCTGACTTATTTCAACGATGGTGCGAAAAATGCGCAGGAATGTTCATTTTTGTGGCCGATGAGCGGTGTTTTTTCTTCGACTGTTTACCTGGCAAGTATCGACAGTGCAAAATATATTCCCTATATCGATTCGATGGTAACTGCCGTTGAGCAATATTGTGATATAAGCCGTACACCTTCCGGATATCAGGCATATCCTGTCAGATTTGGAAAAGTAGATCGTTATTATGATGATAACGGCTTGGTGGGTATTGATTATATCGATGCTTATAAAGTAACGAAGAAACAGCAGTACCTAGATAAGGCGAAGGAAGTAATGACCTTCATACAAAGCGGATGGAGCAACGACTTTGGGGGTGGGACGTCCTGGTTAGAAGGTATAAGAGATCAAAAACCAGCCTGCTCGAACGGAAAAGCGACAGTTTTGGCACTCAAATTATATGAAGCTTGTGGAGAGAACGAATATCTCGATTATGGAATAAAATCTTACAATTGGATGATGTCTACATTGAAAGACGATTCGTTACATATCATTTGGAATTCGCTATTGACTACAACTAAAGAGGGAAGTGGGGTTCAAAAGCATGCCTATACTTACAATACAGGTACAATGATTCAATCTGCGACACGTTTATATAAAATAACCAAAGATGAGAAATATTTGAATGATGCAGAAATACTGGCCGAAGGCAGTTATAACTTTTATGTAAAGCGAAGCGAAGACGAAATTCCTTATATATCCGATTTGCCCTGGTTTATTCTTGTTTTGTTCAGAGGGTATCACGAATTGTATGATGTTAATCAAGATCCTAAATATGTCAATGGAATAATCGGATGCGCAGATTGGGCATGGGAACATGCCCGCGACGGAGAACGTCTCGTATACAACGACTGGACTGGGCGCAAAGACCAAAGCAAGGAACCAAAATGGTTGTTAGACGAGTCCTGTTGGCCGGAACTACTTGCGCGAATTGCAATGATCAAGGGCGAAATCAAACATTAAAAGCAAATGTATATGAGAAGAAGTACAATGAAATTTATGAAGAGTGGATTTATATTGTTATTAGGCTTAAGCTTGTTATCATGCGACAAGAACCCTGAAAGCAATATGGGAAAATTGACAGACTATGTAAATCCAAATATCGGGACAACCCATAGCCGGTGGTTTTTCTACACACCTGCCGCCGTGCCTTTCGGGATGGCTAAACTCAGCCCTTCAACAAACGGCAGCTATGGGAACGAACAGGGATGGGAAGCTGTTGGATATGAGGATGTACACACTTCGATTGAGGGCTTTGCCTGCTTCCACGAATTTCAAGTGGGTGGCGTGATGCTTATGCCTGTTACGGGCGAATTGAAAACAATTCCGGGGACACTGGAAGATCCGAAAAGCGGATATCGATCTTCGTTCGACAAAAAAGATGAATATGCCACAGCCGGTTATTATTCGGTTTTGTTGAAAGATTATAATATCAAAGCCGAACTTACAGCAACCAAGCATGTCGGGTTTCAGCAATATACATTCCCCGAATCGGACGAATCATATATTATCTTCGATATAGGAAGTAAATTGGGCGAAAGCGGCGATGTGAAGGATGCTTCTATCAAATTGATAGATAATAATACAATTGAGGGCTATGTCATAACTTCGCCCGAATATGTAAAAAAATACCAGACAGGAGCAGATGTGCGCATGTATTTTCATGCCGAGTTGAGTAAACCGGTGGACGGAAGCAAAGTATTTCTTAGGGGTGGCGAAGTGAAAGACGGAAACAAAATAGAAGGTATAGGTGCTATGTTGGCTGTTAAATACCAGACGTCTGAGAGTGATAAGGTCGTTGTAAAATTAGGTTTGTCATATACATCTATTGAGAATGCTAAAAAAAATATGGAGGCCGAAGCTACAAATATGGACTTTGACACAGCCAAAGCGAATGCGCTCAACACATGGGAAGATTATCTGGGAAGGATAAAGGTTACAACGGACAACAAAAATGACAAAATCAAGTTTTATACCGGACTATTTCATGCTTTGCTTGGCCGTGGACTGGCTAGTGATGTAAATGGAGCATATCCTAAAAATAATGGGGAAGTGGGGCAAATACGACTCAATGCTGAAGGAAAACCTGTGCATAACCATTACAATACCGATGCTATTTGGGGAGCATTCTGGAACCTTACCCAACTTTGGGCATTGGCCTATCCCGAATATTACTCGGATTGGATACAAAGCCAACTTTTGGTATATTCCGAAACAGGATGGTTGGGAGATGGTATAGCCAACAGCAAATATGTTTCGGGGGTAGGAACTAATTTTACGAGCCTAGCCATTGCTGCTGCTTACAATTGCGGAATTCGCGATTTCGATGTTGAATTAGGATACGAGGCTGCACTCAAAAATGAAATTGATGGCAAAAACCGTCTGCCCGGTGCAGGTAAACTCGATGTTGCTCAATTCGTGGAACGCGGCTATTCACCCTATTTACCAGAGCTAGGCTTCGATACGGGTCCGGATGGGTCCGGCTTTAGTGCATCGCATACCATGGAGTATTCCTTCAGCAGTTTTGCTGTTGCACAGTATGCCAAACAACTGGGCCGGGAGGATGATTATAAGCTCTTGTCCCAACTGTCTAATGGCTGGGAACTACTGTTCGACAAAGAAACGAACCTTATTCGTCCCCGTTTGAAAGATGGCGGATTTATCAAAGATTTTGACCCTTTGGCTCCTTGGATAGGATTTCAAGAGGGGAATGCTATACAATATACTTTTTATGTACCTCATCAACCAGAAAAATTAGTGAGAATGGTTGGCAAGGATGAATTCAATACACGTCTGGACAGCATTTTTATTATCTCGCAAAAAGATATATTCGGCGGAGGTAAAACATTAAATGCTTTTTCGGGTTTGCATACAGTCTACAATCATGGGAATCAGCCTAATCTACACATATCGTGGATGTTCAATTTCTCCGAAAAACCTTACTTGTCGCAAAAATGGGTGCGTGCAATTTGTAACGAATTTTATGGGACAGATGGAGTGCATGGATATGGATATGGTCAAGATGAAGATCAAGGACAGCTAGGCGCATGGTATGTTATGTCTTCCATCGGATTATTCGATGTAAAGGGCCTGACAGAGATAAATCCAACCTTTCAGATAGGTAGTACCCTGTTCGATAAAGTCGAAATCACATTGGACAAGAAGTACTACAAAGGGGATAAATTTATCATCGAAGCTGAAAATAATTCGGCTGATAATATGTATCTGCAAACAATTGCATATGATGGAAATCTTCAAAATTCAGTATTTCTTCCTTTTGCCGATATAGTTAATGGGGGAACTTTAAAATTGAAATTAGGAAAAGAACCGAATTTACAATTAATGAAATAAGTGATTTGATTAATTTGTCTCATCCTAAAACAGGTTGATATAATATCTATTTACAATATTAACTATAATTTCATTTCGCAATACAATATTTGGATATCAATAATTGTTCGGCAGAACGAAACAGGCACCTTTGATGGCTCTCCTCCTCTTATAAATATAAACCATCTTTTTGTTGTTTTGTATTCGATACTGTCAGCATATTTGCAGAGTAAAACAAGCATAGCCACAATATAAAGGTAAGCATATGACGAATACGGCTATCAGTTGTCATACGCAAGCATCCGGGTTTGACGCGTATCCTGACGACCTGGCTGGCACGCCCGGAGATATAGAATACGGGATGATCGAATTGCTGAAACTACAGGGAAAACTGCCTCAAGAAATGACAGGGATAAATCCTTAAAGCCTGTTAAAAACGGCAAAACAAAAAAGATACTTCTGTTATCATTGTCCCTGTTAAAAAGTGTATGTATTGATGATAACAGGTTGTTATCATCAATAGAGGCATATTTTGTTATCATGGTATTCAACCGACCAGTGTCCGACCGGAGGTCTCAATCCTCCGGTAATCCTCCGGTCACTATTTTGATAATGAACTAATTTTTAGGCTGTTATAATCTATCTTTTTTGTTCTGCCCCTCAATTATTGCCTTTTCAGTATTCATTATAGTTCTATTTTAAATAATTCGTCAAAATGAATTTTTGATACTTGTATGTTCTTCCCAATTCTTTGCTTAGGTATGCGGTTATCATGTATTCTGCTATATATCTGATCTCTGGTCAGATTATATTTTTGTTTGATTTCCTCGACTGTATACCATTCTTGTATATCTGCAATATTAATATTTCTTTTCTTGAAATACCTGTCAATATGAATTTTAGATATGTATAGTTTACCATTATTAGTTGTCTTAGGGATTTTATGCCTGTTTACAATATCGTTCAGTCTTCTATATTTGGCCATTCTTAATTATTCGTATTTCTTACTTTCTTCTATTAGCTCTTCACTCCATTGTTCCGGAGCCAATGGTGAAAAAAGTTCTATTAAATTATCTTCAGGGTCACGCAGATGTACTGTACGCATCCCCCAACCAGCCATATCGGTAGGTTCATTCACGAATATCACACCTTTTGCTTTCAAGACAGCGTAAGTGTCGTCAACATTATCCACACTGAATGACACAAGTGATTTCTCCCGGAATCCCACAGGCAATTCTTTATCTGCATTACTTACAGATGGAGCCATCCAATCAGATACAAAAAGGGCAAAACGTTCCATACCGTCTGTTACTTTGAAACTGGCGTATCCACTATTCTCGTCACCCCAAAGAGCTTCCAAACCAAGTTGCTCAGTGTAAAACTTAAAACATTTTGCATAGTCTTTAACTAACAGTCGTACATTGCTAAATTTCATTGTTCTATAATTTTTATGGTTATTCTTTTTCTATAATCTCCGTCTTTCTTCTTCTTAAAGCTATTGTTCAATAATGCTTTTATAGAGAAGATATTTTCTTCGGAAGGGTCTGCGGATATTTCACATCCGCCCAATTCTACGATTTTTTCCTCTAATTTCCGAATAATAATTTTACTGATACCCTTATTCAGATATTCCTCTTCACCAATCAGATAGCCTATTTCATACGTATGATTTTCTTCTGCACAAGCGGCATAAAAACTCACATAAGCATTGAAAAGCAAGCGGTCGTCAACGCTTAAATCTGCCAGTTTTTTGTCAGCAATATTCCTGTACTGTTTTTTATTGCCATTTGATTGGTTGCGGCATTCTTCTATCAGTTGCCAAAATTGCTTGTTGTTCATCTAATTTAAAATTTAACTAATGCCGTTGTACCATTTTTCTATTGGTACAAACACAAGACCTGTAGGATTAACCGACATAATCAAATCGACAATTGATTTATGATACAACACACGAGCGCCACTTTCCTGTACCATAAACACCCGCCTTTCTTCTAACGGCACTTTGGATACGGCATATTCACTCAATACCATCTTGTCAATCCCTATCCATTCTCCATCTGCATTAATATCCCCTTCTGTTTTTTGTGGGTCTAAGAAAGCATATTTATGAAATACATTGGCAACCCAGTAATCGGTATATTTTTCCCCCTTTCTTCCTCTGATAACGGCAGGCACCCATTGTAAACCCTTAATCTCTTGGGATTTCAAAACATCATAGATTTTTCGTGAGAAAACCTGTCGCCCCGTTAAAAAAAGATAATCAACCATTTGCGGCTTTTTGGGGTAAGGCGGACGGAATGTCAAATGAGTAACCGTACCTTCTGCTGCTTTTTGTATTCTGTAAAGATACCTTATTCCTTCAGGGTCAACATCATCATCGCACATTAATGCAGGCGATTGATATGCACCGTCACTTTCTACCATATAATAATCAAATTCGTTTTCCATTTTTTATTCTCCTTTTAATTTAAAATTTATAAAATATATTTTTGTGAAATTAAAACCTCCATTTTTCTATTGGAACAAACACAAGACCTACAGGATTAACCGACATAATCAAATCAACTATTGATTTATGATACAACACACGAGCCGCGCTTTCGTGTACCATAAACACCCGCCTTTCTTCCAACGGAACTTGTAAGACTTTTTCATTATCAAATACCATTGAATTAATCATAGCCCATCTTCCACTGGCACTTATACTTCCTTTTCTATCAGATTTGTCAGGGTCTAAAAATGCATATTCTTGATACGCATTAGCAACCCAGTAATCGGTATATTTTTCCCCTTTTCTTCCTCTGATAACGGCAGGCACCCATTGTAAACCCTTAATCTCTTGGGATTTCAAAACATCATAGATTTTTCGTGAGAAAACCTGTCGCCCCGTTAAAAAAAGATAATCAACCATTTGCGGCTTTTTGGGATAAGGCGGACGGAATGTCAAATGAGTAACCGTACCTTCTGCTGCTTTTTCCATATCATAAAGATACTCTATTCCTTCAGGGTCAACATCATCATCGCACATTAATGCAGGCGATTGATATGCACCGTCGCTTTCAATCATATAATAATCAAATTCGTTTTCCATTTTTTATTCTTCTTTTAATTTAAAATTTATAAAATATATTTATTTAATTAATCAAATATTTTTCAATAATTCCTCTGCCGACATTTCCATTTTGTTAAAGGCAAACAGTTTTTTGCCCAAATCTTTTAATGACGCGCCAATGTGATATATTTCGTTGTCGAGCAAAAGAAAACGGTCGTGAATGTTTTGTTTTTTTTCAATGAAGATTTCAGGATATTGGGCATTATGCCTGTCCAAATCAAGCCGCAGTTGAGCAGAAATTTTTGCGGTGTAAATGGCGGCTTTTACGCCTGCATTTCGTTTCGACAGGAAAATTAATACGCTTTCATCTAAATAGTTATCAATCAAAATCACTCGTTTTGTGGCTGACTTTATCAGGTCGGCAATAAAAATATAAGCATCAAAAATCTGTCCGTCATAAAACACGCCTTCAACGGGCGGCAAAGCCGTTTTTACGAAAAAATCAATTTTCTTTTCATTTTCAGTCATTCGGTATTCCAACCGTTCAAATCGTTGATTGATTGCGTAACCTTTTAGAATATAATCTTTTAAAACACGGTTTGCCCATTGTCTGAATTGCGTACCCTGTTTTGATTTTACGCGATAACCAACAGAAATTATTACATCAAGGTTGTAATAATCAACAATATATGTTTTTCCATCTGCGGCAGTATATGCAAATTTTGCATATACTGAAATTTTATCTAATTCTCCTTCTTTGAAAACATTACGAATATGTTTCGAGATAACTGATTGGTCTCTGCCAAAAAGTATTACCATCTGCGCCTGCGTAAGCCACACCGTTTCATTCTCTACCAACACCTCCAACTGAATAGCGTTATCGGGCTGATATAAAATAATTTCGTTTTTATTGTTTGCTGATATTTCTATTGGCATTTTTTAATCTCCTTTTAATTTAAAATTTATAAAATATGTTTTTTGTGAAATTAATGTTTTTTAAACTGATTGCCTGAACATTGCGTTGTCGTCCCAATCCGAAACTTTCCAAAAGCGCATTCCTGTCAGGTTTTCGGCTTGTATGGCTTCATAAATGCTTTGGTGAACGATAACAATTCCTGTATTTTCTTCCAATAAAAAAACCTTGCGTTTTTCTGCAGGAATGTTATTGAATAAATCGGCGTTGAGCGAAAAACGCTTTAAATCCATAATAGTGCCAAATCTATCGGGTTTGCCGCCCTCATAGTTATTTTCATCAATGGCTCGCAGGCGGTTGTGAAAATGAATGGCGTAATGCCCTGTAATAACTTCTTTTTTATTGGTGGTAATTTCAACGGGGACAAATTGAACGCCGTAAATATTTAGCGTTTCAAAAAGCGTTTTCAATTTTTCGCTGCCTGAAAAATCAGCATCAAGCATTAAAAAGTCAGCCATTTCGTACTGTTTGGGATAAGGTTGCCCAAAAATAATTTTGAGCGGCAATTCCAAAGTTTTTTCGTCGATTGGTTCGGCTTCCATAAAAGCGGAATAATCGGTTTTGCCCCACGCCAAAAGCGGGTGGTTGTTCGCTCCGTCCACGTTCATTACATAGTACTCGTTGTCGAATTGATTTTTGTTCATTTTTTTATTCTCCTTTTAATTTAAAATTTATAAAATATGTTTTTGTAAAATCAAATTTGTATATATAATTAATTGTATTACAGTATATTTATTTGATTTTTGTTTGTTGTTGTTTTGATAAGTTGATACAGAATGCATAGATATTTATATATCAATAAAATAACGATTTTTTCGGTACAAACTCATAAATAGGTTCTGTATGCATTCTGTTTTGTACCAATTACTTATGCTAATATACGTGACATTGGTGAAAAAACGAAATATTTGGTGGAAAGTTCTGAGAATATTTATCAATAAGTCAATCCTAATTGCCAAAGAGGAATAACATTTAAAAAACCGTCTTCAATATCGTCTTTTACGATGTATCCGTTTTCGACTTCTTTAATCTGCTTCTGTCCTTTGTTTTTACCTCCGACTTCAAATGTTTTGTCGTCAATCAAGAAATCAGCAATAGGAGAAGTAAACACATCAGATTTTACCCGCATTTGATTTAAAAAGAATGTTTCCCGAATGTTCCCAATATTAGAAGTGTTTTCCGCAAGATTATAAATCAGATTAGTATTATCCAGATATATCTTATCGACTTTACCCAATCCACGAATACCCCCTGTATTATCTCTAAGTTGAGCGATCATGCCTGCTTCTTCGATATACAGACAATAATCCGATATATTATTGCGACTGGCAGATAACATTTCCGCTATTTTACTCATATTGGGTTTGAATGGGGCACTTTTTGAGATTATAGATAATAGCTGTTTAAGTTTTCTACCTGTTGCCGCATTCATATCGGCATACATTGGAATATCATTTTCCAGTGTTTGATTTATTATCTGCCCTAAACGTATTTCGAAATCTTCTTCCAAAGCAAATGGATAATAACCTCTTTTCAAATAATCAGCAAAAAGCGGTAAAGGCCGTTGCAAATCGGCAATTTCTACTTTATGCTGTAATATATCTTCTAATGAATATGTTTTACTAGAGATTTTATGAAACAGCATCAGATATTCCCGGAAAGATAAGCCTTGCATGTTGTATATAACAGCTCTGCGGCTAAGGTCGGAAGCACCTTTCTTTATATCCAAAACTGAAGAACCTGTGAATACAACTTTGAGATCTTTGTGATAATCGTAAATCAGTTTCAGCTCTCTTGCCCAGTCTTTATATTTATGAATCTCATCGATGAACAGGTATTTACCACCATATTTAACAAAAGTATCTGCCAACTCTGTAATTCTATTATCAACAAAGTAGAAATCTTCCGCTGTTACATAAAGCGTCTCAGCAGGATTCAAATTTTGCTTGATATATTGTAGGACAAGAGTAGTTTTTCCTACTCCACGAGGACCAATAAGTCCAATCATCTGGCTCTGCCAATTGATCTCGTTATACATATAGCGTAAGAAGCCTGTATCTGCTTCTTTTATCAGTCTATTGGAGTACTCAAATAGCTTTTCCATCGTTATCTTTTTTTACAAAGATAATCATATTTTGCACTTTAATAGTGCAAAATACAGATATATTTGCTCCATGACTGTGCAAATAAGCGAGAAAATATATTTGATTTTTATTAAAAAATCAAATATTGGATGGAAAATTCTTCCCAAAATCTTTGTTTCAATTGTGAGTTCGAGCACGATTAAGACGAAAAGAGATCTGATCTCTTGAAAATGAAATTTCTTTAACTTCAGGATATTAGTTTGTAATAAAGGGAGCGATACAATTCGATCTGTATATTTGCAAAGTAAGAGTAAACAGCATTTTATTGTTGTCGAAGTTAGGTATCGAAATACGTTCCAAATCAGAGATATTTTTTACAAAGTAATTTTTGAATTTATCCGATTCTATATTTTGATGTTCATAAAGTGAGAATACTAGAATTTTATCAAAGTTGTTTTAATATCTTCATTTCCATAGAAAGTAGGAAAGTACATTAATTCGGCTTTTGCTGGATTAAGCGTATAACGACCGGTATATTTTGGTAACAATTCAACGTCAAATACATGCTGTCCTTTCGAGAGTTTATTACAAAAAATTACTACTTTTTCCTTGTAGTGTTCCCGATGCGCCTCTTTCCAATAGTTGCCCATAGTTTTTGATTCGTAAGAACAGCCTGCCGGAATAGGAATTTCTATCTGCACATATTCTGCATCCCCCGCGAGGTTAAGCGTTGCCTGTAATGTCGTAGTTTTACCCTCTTTCAAATCAGCTACGCTATCATTATTTATCTTGAATGTTGTTGATATTTCAAATCCTTTCGATTTTTCCTTTATAGGATTTTTATGATAAGTAGTAATAAACAGAGGCATAGTACCAGGAGAGGTCGGAAGATTTCAATATATCATATATTATTGTTTATCAATTCAATCGTTTATAATCAGGTCGGTAAATATATTTTATAACACTGAGTACCACTGAGTTTTTTTAGTCTCAGTGAACCTCAGTGTCTGCTCAGTATTTCTCAGTGTAACTGTTTTTTTCTGATAAAATGAGTTGTAATTAACTGATAACTAATACTATAAAATCTTCCGACCACTCCTGGTGATTTGATGATCAAAAATCCTAATTCTCCGATAGTAACCAACCGTGTAGGTGATACCCGTTGGCTACCTTAATAAATAAGGTATAATTTCTGGTCTATCAAAAAGGGCTGATCTTTTTCAGTAAAGATCAGCCTCTTATAGAAGATTTCGAAATTCTTGTAGGAAGCAGTTCTAAAGAAGAAAATTTAACTAAAACCAATATAAACTACTTATTCTATAAACATAATCATATTTTATTATGAAACAAAAAAGAAAAAAGATGAAGAGTAGATCGCTTCTG
>NZ_BAAHWU010000011.1:0-70070 GCF_054601275.1 Dysgonomonas reticulitermitis
GGTAAGTGCTTATCAGGTTGCTTACAAGCAAGCGGCAGTCTATCTGCTTCTGCACGAGCTGGGCTTCAGTTTTCAGCGTTCGCGAGGCAAATATCCCGAAAAGGACGAAACCAAGCGCGAAACAGCTAAAACAGATATAAAAAAACTTTAGAACAATGTGCTGAAAATCAGGATACGATTGTCTTATTTCAAGACGAGTTTTCGTTAAGCAACACTGCAACTCTTTCCGCCCCATGGTCACTCAAAGGCAAGCAACCCGAGATAGACTGCAAACAAGTCAAAAGAGAGCGGGTAACAGGCTTTGGAAGCGTTAACCCTCTTAGCGGGCAACTGACGGTAAATTTTGCTCAAAAAGGAAACTCGGACTCTTTTAAGAAACACTTGCGAAAAGTTCTGCGGACTTACAAAGACAAACAAAAGATCATCATGTATGTTGATAATGTTCGTTTCCATCACGCGAAAATACTCAAACCATTTCTTGAGGCGCACCCAAAGCTCGAAATTAGATATTTACCCGCATATTCTCCCGACCTCAATCCGGTAGAAAGAGTATGGTGGTATATGCGAAAAAGCATTACTCACAATCGTTATTTATCATCTCTCAAAGAACGCATTGCCAAATTCTGGCGACTATTTTCATCGGCGGACAGGCCGAATGAATTCATTAAAAATATTTGTGTAATTAATTTTTAGATATTATATAGTTTCCTCGAACTTGAATCGGTAAGTCATAAAAGGGTCTTTCTGAATCCAGTCATTAGAATAAGCGATACGCATAATCTTCTTTACTTGTTTCAATCGGGTGATAGCTGTATTCTGTGCACAATTCTTCTCAGTCTTTAAAAAGGTATCGAATTTCTGAATGAAGGGTAGATCAATATCCTTTAGATTGATATCGGACTTCTTATACTCTTTCTTTAAGAACTCCTTCAGATATCTTACTGTCCCCTCGAAGCGGATAATTGTCTTTTGAGCATAACCTTTACCTTGCAGTTGTTTGATCTCTTTATTATGTTCTTCAAAAACTTCTAGGAGAGTTTTGTGTTTCTCTTCAACACCACAAAATCGGTTACATATCTCCTTTGCGGATATTTCGAGGTTATCGGCTTCGAGTTGTCTGTGGATATTCTGAATTTTAGCTCTGACGGTATCAATATACATATTGATCTCGGTGGACAGCTTGTCTTTGGTTTTAAGCTTCCCTTTAGTCTGATCCCAATTCTCTACTAATGCACTTCTTCGGACAAACATTTCACAGAACCGCTTATCCACAGTGATTCTCATAGCGATAGGGGCTTCTCCGTTTGCTTTGATTTTATTCTTTTTGAGAAAGAATAAAACATGAAAGGATTTTTGTTTCATTTTACTACTTTTTTTGTGGTTAAAATTACGTTTAAACCATCAAGTAGCTATGAGGTAAGTTGCTGACAAATAATGACTAATGCTCAAAATCGTGGACCATTTTTCACACGCTTGCCTGTCCACGATTTAGGCATGTATATACTGTCGTAAATTGCCCTTTTCTGCCTAGTTGGACAAAAGAAAAAACCTTGACTTTCTGCTGAAAATCAAGGTTTTACTTCTTTTTGCATCATTTGCTAGTGATCCCGCTGGGGCTCGAACCCAGGACCCCATCATTAAAAGTGATGTGCTCTACCTGCTGAGCTACGGAATCTCCCTATTGCTTTATTAAAGCGAGTGCAAAGGTAGTCTAAAATATTTATTTACCAAATAATCTGATAGAAAAATACGATCACCAAACATATCATGCGATATAAATATATCATATACAACTATTTATAAAAATTATTTTTCCCTCTTTTCTAAATGAAAACCCTTAGAACCTGTTTAAAAGAGCTATAATAAAATGTTTTGGTAAAATTTAAACAGGCTCTTAGTATTTTAGATTCTTAAATAAAGTACGAGTCTCACGAGCCCTGTTCAAATAGGCAATTAACATATCGCGATCAAAATAATTCGAATTTTCAGGTGTATAAATCAACTTGAACAAGCCTAGCAATTCCTTGTCTGTAAATTGGTCTAATATATCATTAAATAGCTCCTTGTCATCCATTTCAAAATACAGTAGCGCTAAACGCTCTTTTGTACCCAAATTATCAGGATCTAACTCCAACAGGTTTTCGGTATAATAAGCAGCCTGACTGTAATCTTCCTCCTTTATACAGATAATGGCCAACCTGTCTATCAGGTGAAAATCTTCCTGACTTTTGGAGTATGCGGATAAATAGATAGATTTGGCTTCGACATAATCCTCAAGTTTAAATGCGATTTCTCCCGCAGCTATTTCCAGATCAATTGATTCGGGATATAAGGCCAAACCCCGTTTTACAATTAGTGTTGCAGCTTTATAATCCTCTTTTTGAAGGAAGAGCCAGGTTTTCTTTACCATCAAATCTTCTGTTTCTCCTATAATACTTTCGTATTCATCAAGGCTGTGCAATGCTTCTTTATACATTTCCAATGACAGATAACATTCCGACAACAGGAGATAAAGAGAAGTATCTTTAGGATAGGACACAAGCAACTCTTTGAAAATCTCAACAGCCTCTTCTACTCTTCCTGCTATAGAGAGACAATGAGCTTTTAATTTCAAAACATTACTGTCCGAATCGTTAATAGTAAGAGCAAAATCGAAGGCATCTATAGCTTTTTCAAACTCCTCTTTCAGCGAAAATAGCTTTCCCAGATTTATCCAGGCTTCATAGGTATAAGGCTCTATATCGAGAATCTTATTCGTTGCGTCTATAGCGGCGTCAAAATCGCCCAACATTTCATAGGCATAAGCCAAATCAGATAAAACTTCAATATTCTCCGGATTGAATTTTAAACTTTCTTGAAAATAAATGGCTGCTTCCTTGAAGCAATCGGCTTCCACATGAAGAAATCCAAGCTCTGCAAAGATATGATCCTGATCTTCTTCCTCTTCTTTCTCCAACAACTCTTCTGTCAAATTATAGGCTTCATCGTAACGTTCCAATTGCAAAAGACACTCTATTTTTAGCAAATATAAATCAAAATTATACTCACCTATTTTATCCAGCATACCGAGTGCCTCTATGTAATCTCCGTCGTAGATAACAAATTTCACTTTTTTGGCAAGCAAAGATGTGCTTCCGGGATGAATGGCAAGACCTGATTCGATAATCTCTCTTGCAACATCCGCGTTATCCTGCATATCATAATACTCTGCCAAATCACCGAATTCGTCGGCATCAAGATAAATATTTTTACCCGATTCTATTGCCTGTTCGTACCTTCTTGCAAGTTCTGATATATCTTTTCTCGACATTATAACTCCATCTAAAAGAGTGACAAAGGTAATTCAATAGTTCGTTACATCAAACTATTATTCAGCTATGTTTCAGAAGCACGACTTCTGTGTCAAAAAATCTATATAAGAAACCCATTAATATAAACAAGGGATTCACAATTAACCATTTGACAGTGCATTAACAAAGTTGCATATGCAACATATATTTGATAATCAGCAGGATATACTTCATTTTTAACATAGTTTCTTTTGAAACTAATATATTCGTTATATCTTTGTGCCCAATTTAACTCATTTATTAGATATCATAATGAATAAAAGAACTGCGGCAATTGTTGCCATACTAACTTTAGGTTATTCTTCCCTTTTTGCAGGAGGAATATTAACCAATACAAACCAGAGCGCCCATTTCATAAGAATGGTGGCACGTGATGCATCAACACAAATAGATGCCGCATATACCAATCCTGCCGGACTCGTAAAACTGGAAGATGGATTCCATTTTTCTTTTACGAATCAAAGTGCATTTCAGACAAGAACAATTACTTCCACATCTCCTATCTTCAAGATGAATGGAGGCGGAGAAACCCAATCATTCAAAGGGACAGCTTCCGCGCCCATCATTCCAAGTTTGCAAGGTGCATACAAAAAAGGTAAATGGGTGTTGTCCGGAAGTATCGCTGTTTCGGGCGGTGGAGGTAAAGCCACATTCGATAATGGGCTTCCTTCATTTGAGGCTGTAGCAGGAGCAGGTACTTCGGTTGTGCAATTGGCAGGTTATAAAGCAAACCAGTATCAGGTAGATCAGAGTATGAAAGGTTCAAACTTTATATTTGGCGGTCAACTTGGAGGTAGCTACGAGATAAATAAAATGTTTTCGGTTTACGGAGGCTTTAGATTAAATGTTGTAAATAACAAATATGAAGGGTATTTACGTGGGCTTAAAATAAACCTTACTCCTGCTGCTGCTGAAGGTTATTCTCCTCAGATGGTATATGCAGCACAGATTTTTGAAGCAATGGGTGCAAGTCCTAATCTGACAGCTGAACAAAAACAATTGATAGGTATTTTGGCTAAAGCTTCTAGTGACGAAGGTGCACAATTAGAATCTACTCAGTCGGGATGGGGTGTTGCTCCGATAATAGGTTTTAACTTCAATTATGAAAACAAGCTCAACATCGGCATGAAATATGAGTTTAAGACAGCATTAGATGTCGAAAATAGTACCAAGAGGGATGATACAGGTATGTTCTCCGATGGTGTCAATACAGCCCATGATATACCGGCATTGTTTACAGCAGGGGTATCTTATAAGATATTGCCTCAGTTAGAAGCAAGCATCGGCTACCACCGTTTCTTCGATTCAAAAGCTAAGATGGCTGACGGTAAACAAAAAGACGCCGGCTCTACAAATGAATATATCGCAGGTTTAGAATATCAGATTAACAGCATGTTCCTTGTAAGCGCAGGGGGGCAGATAACTAAATATGGTGTAGGAAATACATATCAGAGAGACTTAAGCTTCTCTTGTGATTCTTATTCTATCGGATTAGGTGGTGCTGTCAACATTTCACCTACAGTAAGAATAAATGCAGGATACTTCTGGACTACATATTCGGATTATACAAAAGAACCCGGAGGTGGCATCGGTACGCTGATAACCAATAAAGACGTATTTTCACGTACAAACAAAGTATTTGCCGCCGGAGTAGACTTTTCTTTCTAACCAATATTCAAAATAAAAATAAGTAGGCTGTCAAAAAAGTGTTGACAGCCTACTTGTTTTTATCCCAAAAGCCATTATAAATCAGAGTAAGAGACAGAAAATGTATCTCCCTGAGAGATATCACCCGTTTGCATCCCCTTCTTCAACCAACGTGTACGCTGTGCAGACGTTCCATGATTAAATGCATCGGGGACTGTGTATCCCTGCGATTCCATTTGAAGACGATCATCCCCAATTTGAGTTGCAGCATTCAAACCTTCCTCTATATCCCCGTCTTCCAATGAGTTGAACTTATTATTATCATAAAAAGCCCATACTCCGGCGTAAAAATCGGCTTGTAATTCCAGTCTAACACTCAACTGGTTACTCTCTTTTCGGTTTACCCGCTGCTGTTGTTGATGCACTTTATCTAATGTACCAAGCAGATATTGCACATGGTGGCCAACCTCGTGGGCTATCACGTAAGCATATGCAAAATCGCCTCCTGCGCCCAACTGATCTTTCATCTGGTCAAAAAATGACAAGTCGATGTAAATAGCCTGGTCTGCCGAGCAATAAAACGGCCCTGTCGATGATGAGGCACTCCCGCAACCTGAGGTAGTAGCCCCCGTAAAAAAGATTATTTTCGGAGGTATGTACTTCTTGCCATTCTTATTGAATATATCGGTCCATACATCGTCCGTCCCTGCCAGAATAGTCCGGGAAAATTCTCTAGCCTCATTTTCCTTTTCGGTTGACACATAATTCTGCGACGTAACGCTGCTATCCGAAAGCTGCTGGGATACAAATTCCATCGGATTACCACCTGTAAGCCATATAATCAATCCTACGATAATGGTACCGATAACGCCCAAAGACGTTTTACCTGAACCTTTTCCCCTGCGATCTTCATAATTCTCGCTTTTTCTCCTGCCATCGAGTCTCATATTTTTCCAATACTAAATTGTTAATATAAAAAAAAACAAATATAACGATTCTATTGTTTTCTCAGGTAATCAAGAAATAAACTAAAGATCACCCCAATGCATCCAGCTCGCTCATCCACAGAGATACAGAAGCATCACTCGGCATACGCCAGTCGCCACGCGGAGAGAGATTGACAGACCCGACCTTTGGGCCGTCGGGCAAACAAGACCGTTTAAATTGTTGGGAGAAAAAACGACGGAAAAAGACTTTGAGCCATTTGAGTATTTCCTCTTTTGTATATTCTTCTCCGAAGGAGTGTTTTGCAAGAAAATATATCTTCGCGGGAGTAAATCCGAAGCGAAGCACATAATATAAAAAGAAATCGTGCAATATATAAGGTCCTACTGTATCCTCTGTTTTTTGAACAATATTCCCGTTTTCATCGGCAGGAAGCAGCTCCGGACTTACAGGCGTGTCTACCACATCGTCCAACACTTCTTTCGAAGCTTTATCCATATGTGTAGCGGATACCCAGGCTACTAATGTGCGGACTAAGGTTTTTGGTATTCCGGTATTAACGGCATACATCGACATGTGATCGCCATTATAAGTACACCAGCCTAAAGCCAGCTCTGACAGGTCGCCTGTACCAATCACCAGCCCATTTACTTTATTAGCATAGTCCATCAATATCTGCGTGCGTTCGCGTGCCTGAGAATTTTCGTAAGTAATGTCGTGGATATTTACATCGTGATCTATATCTTTAAAATGCTGGATAACAGCTTCATTTATAGATATTTCCTTAATGGTAACGCCTAACGACCGCATCAGCTTGACGGCATTGTTGTATGTACGCCCGGTTGTCCCGAATCCCGGCATGGTAATGCCATATATATTCCCGCGAGGGATATTCAGCTTATCGAATGTTTTCACCAAAACAAGCAGAGCCAATGTAGAATCCAATCCACCGGAGATGCCTATTACAGCATTCCGGCTATTGGTATGTAACAGTCGCTTAGCCAATCCACCTATTTGTATCGAGAATATCTCATCGCAACGGTCATTCAACGTACTGTCGCCTGAAGGAACAAAAGGCATTGGCGAAACATATCTGTTCAAGGAAGACTCCTCTACAGATATTTCTCTATCGATGCGGATATTCCGGTATTCAAGTTCATTTATCAGCTTATATTCCGACAATGAAAATGATTTATTCCTGTACCTGTCACTCTTTAAGCGATCTACATCTATATCTGCGACAATCATTTGGCTATCGAACGAAAAACGTTCAGCCTCAGCCAATAACGATCCGTTTTCGGCGATCATGCTACTGCCCGAAAAGACAACATCAGTGGTAGATTCCCCACTACCCGCGGCAGCATATACATATCCGGCAATACAACGTGCCGATTGCTGGGCTATAAGGGATTTCCGATAAATATGTTTTCCTGTAGTTTCATTACTTGCCGACAAGTTGAATACGATTTCCACTCCATTCAAAGAAGCAATACTGGACGGAGGGATTGGTGTCCACAGGTCTTCGCATATTTCAATAGAAAATTTGAAGTCCTGAGTTTCGAAAATAAGATTTATACCAACCGGGACATAACTGTCGCACAAATAAACAACTTCATCTTTTAATTCACCGGAAGGAGAAAACCAACGCTTCTCGTAGAACTCATTGTAATTGGGTAAAAATGTTTTCGGAACAACGCCTAAGATCTTTCCTCCGCAAATTACAATTGCTACATTATAAAGCTTATCAGACACCTCTAAAGGCATTCCCACTATTGTCATTACAGAATATCCTTTTGTTGCATCCAGTATTCTGCGAAGGGACTGTTTCGCGCCTTCGAGCAATGTGCGTTGCAGGAATAAATCGCCACATGTATATCCTGTAATACTTAGTTCAGGGAAGGCAATAGCGGAAACTTTATTTTTTTCAGCATCAGCTACCAGTTTAAGTATCTCATTTATATTATAATCGCAATCTGCGACTTTAAGCGAAGGAGTAGCGGCCGCTACCCGCACAAATCCGTAATTGTTCATAATGAATCAATATTATTTATACAAACTTACGAAAGTTATTTTATTATCATATTAACAGGGCTTTAACCCTTTCTATTTTTTCTTCAACAGGCAACAGGGCATCGATCCAATGAATATGAACGCCTCGCCTTTCCATCCCTCTAAACCATGTCATCTGACGTTTGGCAAACTGATGTATGGCAATTTCGAGCTGAGAGAACATTTCATTATAAGTAAGTTCTTTCAGCACATACATGGTGACATATTTATATTCAAGACCGTAATATATCAGATCCTCAGGTTTCACTCCTTTATCCAGAATATTTTTCACTTCTTCTATCATGCCTTCTTCCAATCTAGCCTTGAGCCTCTGCGTAATCTTTTCGCGCCGTAATTTCCGGTCTATATCTACGCCGACAACCAAACTGTTGAGTGGAGGAAACTCGTTTTGCTCCAGAGGATGCTCTTTTTTATATTCCTCAATCTCAATAGCCCTGATTGCACGTTGTGCGGTATCCACATCCGTAGTATTATGCAATGATTTATAATCTGCAAGTATTTTAGTTAATTCATCCAGACTATAATTTTCATATTTAGCCCGCAGAATTTTATTTTCCGGCACATTTACCAAAGAGTAACCTTTCAGCACCGATTCGATGTATAATCCCGATCCTCCACATAAAACAGGAAGTATACCCCTGCTTTTTATCCCGGTATAAACTTTATGAAAATCGTGTTGATATTCGTAGATATTATACTTGTCGCCAGCCTCACGGATATCTATAAGGTGATAAGGTATCGCTTTGCCGTTAACAATATAGTCTCCCAGATCTTTCCCTGTACCGATATCCATAGACCGGTACACCTGGCGCGAATCTCCACTAATAACCTCTGCGTCGAGGGCATGGGCAAGATGGCAGGCAAACCCTGTCTTTCCCGAGGCAGTAGGCCCCACTATAGTTATCAGATCATATCTGTTCATAATTACAAAATTAAGCTGAAATTCGTATTATTTATCAAAAGACAGAAACAATAAAGGTTTTTCTTTTACGAATTGAAAATAAAAAGATTATAAAATACTTATTATATGCACTTTATCCACAAAAATATATTCTACACAAGAGAGTTCTACCTCTAGCTTCGATTTAAAAAATTTCATATCTTTGCCTTTCCTAAAACTGATATAAAAATAATAAATATGAATACTATCCGGCGAAACTCCGTATTCTTCTTTCTTTTCTTTGTTTTGTTTTCTAATGCAATCAAGGGACAGAATGTCATTTATAATACATCAGACTCCCTCATCTACGAAGATTATATTAAAACCTTTAGCAAAGATGAGAAAAAGCCTTTCAGTGAATTGATAATTAACACGGCAAAATATTTTTTAGAAAAACCATATGTTGCCTCCACTCTCGAAGTTTCGGATAACGAGACTCTTATTGTAAACCTCAGGGAGTTGGATTGCACCACTTTCATGGAGAACTGCGTCGCCCTATCCGGCATTATTAAATTCGGGCGCTCTTCACTCGACGATTATTCCGCCTTACTGACCTATATACGCTACAGAGCCGGCGAAATAGATGGTTACACATCGCGACTTCATTATACAAGCGATTGGGCATACGAGAATGAGGAAAAGGGAATTTTGAAAAATATAAGTGGGGAAATAAGCGGACAGGTGATTCTGAAAACCATCAACTTTATGTCTACTCACCCACAGTCGTATAAACATTTGAAGGATAATAAGGAAAATATTTCCAAAATAAAGAAAATAGAAGATAGTATCAACAGTCGTAAAGCGTATATAGTAATACCTGTTTCAGCAATACCTGTAAGTAGCAAAGAGATACAAAACGGAGATATTGTGGCCTTTGCCACCTCGGCCGACGGATTAGACTATTCACATGTTGGCATTGCCTATTGGGAAAATGAGCAGCTACATTTTATCCATGCTTCGAGTAAGATGAAAAAAGTTGTTATCGAACAAAAGACACTTTTCGAGTACTGTAATGATTCTAAGGGCTGCACAGGAATAAGTATTTTCCGGATTAATAATTAGTTATGGATAACAAAGGCCTTTTACAAGGAATGGGAGGTTGGGCTCAATTCTTCTTTCTTTGGTTTCTTTTTTTCACAGGCATTATTTTCGGATCTTTCATATTGATACTAGGAGTAGATGTGAAAGAAATGGAAACATCTGCGCGCGTTATGCGAATGTCGCAAATGATTTCACAGGTATTTGCTTTCCTGATTCCCGCTTTAGCTTTTTCTTTTTTATGTCAAGGTTCGTCAAAAACATACCTAAAACTAGATATTAAAACAAATCTGGTGCTTTTAGCTCTGGCTATTGTTCTAATATTAGTGATTCAGCCTCTTATTGATGTCATTGCGTATTATAATCAGCAGATGAGCCTTCCGGACTCAATGAAGTTTATAGAGGAAAAGATGAGGGATGGAGAGCTTTCGGCAAAAAAGGCTGTGGAACTTCTATTCTCTGACAAGTCTGTTTTCGGACTGATCTTCAACTTATTAGTTATTGCCATCGTAGCAGGATTGACAGAAGAACTTTTTTTCAGAGGATGTTTACAACAAATCGTGCTTAAGATTTCAAAGAATGAACATATTGCAGTTTGGGTCACTGCAATTATTTTTAGTGTCATTCATTTTCAATTCTTTGGTTTCATTCCCCGGGTACTACTCGGAGCTGTTTTGGGCTACTTATTTGTTTGGTCACGTAATTTATGGGTACCGGTTATAGTTCATACGATAAATAATGCAGCCGGTGTTATTTTTGCATATATATACTATGGGACTTCTGATTATGAACAAATAACAGATGTTAGTTTCGAAACTAACATCCGGTTTATTATTCCAAGTATTATACTAACGTCTATTTTTATAGTGCTTATTTTTAAAAATAGAAAAAGACTAGAAATATCAAAATAGTTTAAGATTAATTATTAACTTTGCATTTTTATTCACACTATGATGAATGTTACGAGAAAGAGAGAAAGCTATAGTTCCCTGATCGACTGGGTCATACGAATTAGTGATTTACTACTCATAAACCTTTTTTTCTTAGTTGTATATTCTATTTTCCGTGATTATGAAATTATAGATAATATACATTACAGAGAGCAGATAATTGCCCTCTTAATTATCAATTTATGTTATTTCTTCGTGAACTCTTTCATCCGTTTCCATATATCTTCCAATATTATTTATTTGGATAGAATTGTACAGAAGTCTACTGTTTTTATAGCGGTATACTCCATTCTTCTTACAGCCGGATTTTCCATATTTAAAGTAATTCCATCCATTCCCATCATACCGTGGATTATAGGATTCTTAACATTAGGAACTCTATTTGTAATGTGGCATATCACTTTCAGAATATTACTGAAGATATATCGCCGTAAAGGCTATAACTATAGGCAAGTCATAATTGTAGGAGGAGGTGTTAATGGTGTCAAAATCCACGAATCTCTTTTATGCAGCGACTTTGGATATAAAATAATGGGATTCTTTGATGATGATCCTGAAAAGATTGGAGCCCTGCCTAATTATTTAGGAAAAGTTTCTGATATAAAGGATTATATAAAAAAGCAGAAGGTTGATGAACTCTTTTGCACTCTGCCGGGAATCGAAGAGGAAACAATTGCAAATCTAATTTTGTTTTCGGAGAAAAACATGATCCGTTTCCAATATATTCCTGAATTCCATAAGTATATAAAGCGAAGGTTTACATTCTACTTTTTGGAATCTACTCCTGTATTGAGCCTGAGAAATGAGCCTCTACAACATTTTTCAAATAGATTCGTAAAACGAAGCTTTGATTTTATCGTATCGGGGATTCTGCTTGTAACAATCTTCCCCATTATTCTCTTAGTATTTGGGATTATAATAAAATTATCCTCTCGCGGGCCAATCCTTTTTATTCAGAAAAGGACAGGTATAAAAGGACAGGAGTTTAACTGTTATAAATTCAGATCCATGAAGCCCAACGAAGAGGCTGACAAGCTTCAGACTGTAGCCAACGACCCTCGTCTTACAAAGGTTGGCGCTTTTATGAGAAAGACTAACATCGACGAACTCCCTCAACTTCTAAACGTTTTCAAAAACGATATGTCCCTTGTCGGGCCTCGTCCTCATATGTTGAAGCATACGGATCAGTACAGCGCCATTATCGACAAATTTATGGTACGCCATCTGGTTAAGCCGGGAATCACCGGTTGGGCTCAAGTTACAGGTTGTAGAGGAGAAACCAAAACGGTAAAAGAGATGGAAGAACGTGTAAAAAGAGACGTATGGTATCTTGAGAACTGGACTTTCTTCCTTGATCTTAAAATCATTTTCCTTACTGTCTTTAATATGTTCAGAGGAGATGAGAAAGCCTTTTAGCCACTTTCTTCGATATTCACTCTTATTTTATCCCCCTTAAGTTTAATGCCTTCCAATACTTTGCGGCATAAATCTGGTGTTCACCATGCGTTTTTGTAAAATTGTGCCTTCCCGAAAAATCTTCTTTTGCACACATATACAGATAATCATTTTTATCGTAGTTTAGTACCGAGTCGATCCCCTTGATTGACGGTACACGGATTGGTCCCGGAGGGAGCCCTGTATGCTGATAAGTATTGTAGGGAGAGTTAATTTTATGTTTATTCAATATCCGCCTGAGCGAGAAGTCGCCGACCGCGAATTTCACGGTAGGGTCGGCTTGCAATGGCTGGCCTATACGGAGCCTGTTCAAATACAATCCGGCAACAACAGGGTATTCATCAGAAAATGTACATTCCTCTTCTACAATAGAAGCGAGTGTAGAAACCTGAGCTGGAGATAATCCTATTTCCTTAGCCTTGGAAATACGCTTTTCGTCCCAAAAACGTGAATATTCCTTTTTCATCCGCTGAAGGAAATCATCAGTATCTATATCCCAATATATTTCATATGTATTAGGTATAAACATAGCTACAACATCTTCGGGTGTAAAACCTAAGGACTCACATGTATTTATATCATTCAGTTTGTTATACAAGCTTTCGTCGGATAACATCAATTGGTCGGATATACGTTTCGATAAATCCGCTTTTGTCCGTATATTATTGAACTTCAATTTTACAGGAACTTGATGACCACTCCGCAAATCCCTAATCAAGTCGTATATAGTCATACCGGGTGCCACAGCATAACGTCCTGTCCGCATATTATCTTTATACCCCAACGCAGTAGACAACATCTCAAAATTTGAAATGCTTTTCACTTTCGCGCTATCTCTGAGTTCGTCTAATAATGCGTTATAATCTTTGCTGTCATCGATATAAACATATACTGTTTTGTCAATATTGAAACCTGTGGATACAATGCTATACCCATAAACAGCAACCGCAATAATAGCGATTACAACTATCAGAAATATGTACAAAATCTTTTTTTTCATATTTATTAAACATTATTCCACAGTGAACAGTCATCAGTCATCAGTTAGCAGTTAGCAGTCAACAAGGCCTTTTCGTCATTGCGAATTGAAAATCGGCGGAGCCAACAGGAGTGAAGCAATCCAGAGTATTGATTATTTCTGGATTGCTTCGGGCGAACCCTCGCAATGACGAGAGAAAAACTCCTTCCTCATTTTAACTAAAAAGTAACAAACTTCTACAGTTATTTTTTAGCCGTTAGCCCCTTGCTCGCGCGGCTACCCTCTTTGTCATCCTGACCGCAGGGAAGGATCCCGATCCCTGAGAGACAGGAGATGCTTCCTGTCGTCAACATGACAAACCGGAATTTAACTAAAAAGTAACAAACCTCTACAGTCAACAGTCATCAACTCGTACCTCGTATCTCGTCGACTCGTAACTTTTTAACTAAAAAGTAACATCTTCCACACTCATTTCGTTTTTTACTTTCTGGATTGCTTCGGGCGAACCCTCGCAATGACGAGAGAAAAACTCCTTCCTCCCCCTGCTGGCGCGGACTTCTAGTCCGTGTCTTGCTCGATAGAGCAAAAGGTTTGCTTCACAACACACAGACGGGACGTCTGCGCGAGCGTGCTAGTAGTTAGCGCTCAGAACTCATAACTTAAAACTCAGAACTCATAACTCATAACTTTTTAACTAAAAAGTAACAAACCTCTACAGTTATCAGTCATCAGTCATCAGTAAACAACCAACAACTCGTACCTCGTATCTCGTCGACTCGTAACTTTTTAACTAAAAAGTAACAAACTCCACACTCATTTGCTAATTTTCAAATTTGCTCATTCGCTAATTTACAAATTATCTATTATAGATAAAACGGACACCGGACAATGCTTCACTTTTCACTTCTAAAAAATAAAAGTTCCATAAATTCTCTCCCTTTTATTAGGCCGTAAGCGCCTTTTGGAGATTCAAATTCGTCGTATACCTGCACATCGTCAGCATCTCCGTTTGATCTATATATAAGAAACGGAATGGGAGTATTGGTATGCGTCTTGATAGCGCAAGGAGTCGGATGATCCGGCAAAATCGCTATCGTGACAGGCTCATTCCAGTCCTTAGTAGCTTCATAAATCAGCCTTACAACACGATTATCGAGATATTCTATCGTTTTGGTTTTCAGTTTGTAATCTCCATCGTGCCCGGCCTCGTCGCTAGCCTCTATATGCAAATATACAAAATCCTCTTCTTTCAATGCCTCGATTGCAGCCTGAGCTTTGCCTTCATAATTTGTATCGTACAACCCGGTAGCTCCTTCCACATGGATTACCTTAAGCCCCGCATAAACTCCAATACCCATAATCAGATCGACGGCAGAGATTACAGAACCACCCTTTATCCCAAATAGTTCCTGCAAGGTTTGCATCTGAGGGCGATAGCCCGGCGACCAGGGCCAGATGCTATTCGCAGGGTCTTTACCTTCTGCTATACGCTTTTTATTCACCGGATGATCTTTAAGAAGTTCCTGAGATTTAATTATCAGATCGTTCAAATAACCGGCGGTTTCTCCGGCTTCGGGCATATCCGGTTTTATAAGGACATCTTTGAATGGAACACCTGTTACATCATGGGGAGGCGTACAATCCAGATGTTTATCACCGTCTTTCAGTTTTAACAGATGGCGATATGATACTCCCGGATAAAAACTAACCTTTCCATCGTTTAAATGCTCATCGAGAAACCTGATCAATTCTGCCGCTTCTTCACTCGATATATGGCCTGCCGAATGATTTTTTATCTTTCCGTCTTCGATACAGATTAAATTACAGCGCATTGCCATCTCTCCGGGTGATATATCGACTCCCATGCTGGCTGCCTCAAGAGAGCCTCTGCCCTCAAATACTTTCGGAAGATCATAACCTAATACTGACAGGTTCGCTATCTCACTCCCCGGTTTAAAACCCGGAGGGATTGTGTCTAACACTCCGCTTCTACCTTTAGCGGCAAGCATATCTATATACGGTTTTTTCGCTGCTTGCAAAGGAGTCTTATCTCCTAAAGCGGCGATAGGCTCGTCGGCCATTCCATCGCCAAGAATAATAATTGTTTTCATTAGCCCCTCCTAGCCTCCTCTTAAGGGAGGAATTAATACCTTTGATAAATAATTTGTAGACCCTCTCTGAAGTCTCCTACTTGGGGAGATTAGAGGGGCGCTTACCTTACATTCGCGATACTGATAATATCAGAGAATACTCCGGCAGCGGTAACACTGGCTCCCGCGCCATATCCTTTTATTATCATCGGATATTCATTGTATCGCTCTGTCGTTATCTGGATAATATTATTACTACCCTCCAGATCGTAGAAAGGATGGCTTTGAGAAACCTCCTGCAAACCCACGCTACATTTTCCATTCTCATATTTAGCCACAAAGCGAAGATGCTTATGTTCACTTTCAAGCTTCTTTCTTCTCTCTTCAAATGTTGAATCCTCTTTCCTTATACTTGCCCAGAACTCCTCAATTGTTCCGTCAAAATAACTCTGGGGAATAAATAAATTCTTTTCCACATCCGACTGCTCTACCGGATAACCGGCTTCACGGGTAAGGATCACCAACTTGCGGACAACATCCGTACCACTAAGATCGATACGTGGATCAGGCTCGGAAAAACCACTCTCTTTTGCCATATAAATAGCTTTACTGAATGGAATATCCGCACTGATCGTATTGAATATAAAATTAAGAGTACCCGAGAGTACAGCTTCTATCTTTATTATCTTATCTCCCGAATTGACAAGGGAGTTCATTGTATTGATAATTGGAAGCCCGGCGCCTACATTTGTTTCGAACAGGAATTTAATATTGCGCTCCCGTGCCGTATTTTTCAGCTTGATGTAACTATCATAACCGGACGAAGCCGCAACTTTATTAGCTGTGACTACAGATATATTTTTCGACATCAGGTCGCCATATATTTCTGCCACCGCATCACTAGCGGTACAATCCACAAATACGGCATTGAATATATTCATATTGATAATGCCCTCTTTGAGTATATCCGGCGAACTGGGGATTCCCCTCTCATCCAATTCAGAGCGATAGTTATCCAAATTAATGCCTTCGCGACAGAATAAAGCCTTCTTCCCACGGGCAATACCCACCACATTCAATTTCAGGGCATATTGCTCCATTAGCTTTGGTTGCTGTTGTCTTATCTGTTCTATCAAATTTCCACCAACAGTCCCTATTCCTACGATGAAAAGGTTCAAAACCTTATAGTCGGAAAGGAAGAACGAGTCGTGGATAGAGTTAAGAGCTTTACGCAAATATTTGTTCTTTATTACAAACGATATATTCACCTCCGAAGCTCCCTGTGCACAGGCAATGACACTAATACCACTTTTCCCGAGAGTTTCGAATAGTTTTCCGGCAATACCGGGAGTATATTTCATATTCTCGCCAACGATAGCTACCGTGGCAAGTTCCCTCTCTAATAAAACGCGATTTATGCTACCCATGGAGATTTCTTTCTCGAATTCTTCCTCTAATACATGTACTGCTAATTCCGCATCGACAGAGCGAACTCCGATAGAAGAACTATTCTCGGACGAAGCCTGAGAAACAAGAAAGACGCTTATACCATTTTTCGCCAAAGCGCGGAATATCCGGTAGTTTACCCCAATAATCCCTACCATTCCCAGCCCTTGCACAGTAATAAGGCAAGAGTCGGCAATGGATGATATTCCTTTTATCTGGGCCTTACTCTTTTTTTCCAACCCATTGTGAGAGATATAGGTTCCGGGAGCATCAGGCCTGAATGTATTTTTTATCCGTATAGGAATATTCTTATGGTAAACAGGGAATATTGTCGGAGGATAAATAATTTTCGCTCCAAAGTTGCAAAGCTCGGTTGCCTCTGTAAAAGAAAGGCTTTCTATTACATGGGCATTATTTATAATCTTAGGATCAGCCGACATAAAGCCGTCCACATCCGACCATATTTCGAGTATATTCGCATTCAATGCAGCAGCGAAAATAGCCGAGGTATAGTCTGAACCTCCACGCCCTAGATTGGTGATCTCACCTGTTGTTTTACACGAAGAAATAAAGCCGGCAACTAACACTTTTTGGCTCGACGACTCGAAGGCATCCTGTATCAGTTTGCTCGACAACTCTATATCCGGTGTATGCTTCCCAAACGCAGAGTCGGTCTTGATTAATTGTGTAACATCCAATAGCTGATAGTCATCGAAAGTATAACTGATGATAAGAGAAGACAGGCGTTCCCCGTAACTGACAATCTTATCCGATGTCTTAGGAGAAAGATCGTTTATGAGGAATACGCCTTTGAAAATATTGCTGAGTTCCTCCAATAATCTGCCGACTTCTACTTCGAGTTCACTCCGGCGATCTCTTGCTATATCGAGCTTGCTGACAACGGTTACATGTTGCTCTATTATTTCCCGGAATTCGCGTTCATAGGAATAATCTCCATTGGCGGCCAAACCGGACGTTAGTAATAATTTGTCCGTTATACCTTTGAAAGCTGAAACAACCACAACTATAGGTTCTTCAACAGAACTTATTATTTTTTTTACGTTAGCGATATTGGTCGCGGAACCTACGGAAGTCCCGCCAAACTTCATTACTTTCATTAATACGTTATTACTTATATTTATTTCCCGGAAAACTTGTCTTGGTCTATTATGATTCTCTGACGCTCTTCGTTATATTTTAGTCTTGGCACTTGCACCGGAACTCTATCGGAAGTTGATGCTGATTTTGTTTTAACCCGAGCTACTCCTGTTATTTTCGCAATAGCCTCGGCAAGTAAAGGCTCGGATGGATCTCCCAATTCTTTCAAGCCGCCTGTCCACTTTGACAAAAGAGGACATTGAGTCTCAACTCTGTTCCCGTTACCATCAGCATAATACGCAGCTTGCATCGTATATCCTTCTTCCAATTCCGATACCTTATAGGAAGCATCACCGGAGCCGGCGCCAATACCCGGCGCTAAGCCATTTATATAATTTCCCTTTCCATTTGCGTCTGTCAATCTGGAAATAAGAGGTTGCAGTTGCCATTTAATCCGGCTATTATCGGATTTTACCGTCATAGAAGCCTTATCCTTTCCAACGGTAGTTTCTCCAATATGTGCAACTGTCATATAAGGTCTTAGACCATGAATAATCAATTCACTGGCAGATGCTGTATATTCGCCGGCAAGGACATATAATCTTGTGAGATTTAAGTTTGGTATAGCAGTGTTTGTTCCATATACTTTGTCTAAGAAGTACTCGTTCAGAACATTCGCTCCATATTTTTTGACTATAGAATCCTGAAAATGGGTATTATACGCTTCTTTCGCGAAAACATTATCGGGCTTTCTGTTAGGCACTAACGCGCTGGCTGAGTCCATTGCCGATGTAAGGTATCCTCCCGGATTGTAGCGCAGATCGAGAACAAATTCTGTAATTCCTTGACTATTCAGAGTTCGTATACTTTCAATAAGTTCAATATCGTACTCATAATTATTATCTTTATCATCGGAATTCCGTTCAAACCCGGTATACATAAGGTATCCGATTTTAGCTCCTGTAGTCGCTGTAATTACTTTACTAATAAATACCGGCGATTTTTTTGATTCAGTAGTTTGTATAGAACTGAATGTTACCTGTTCTCCCTTATTGTTGTATACAGAAAGAGAAACTGAAGAAACATCTTTCAACAATGTGCTATAGTTATTGTAATTTACATCGACATTGTTAACCTTATATATTACTTGTCCTCTTCTTAGCCCTTTTTTATAGGCATCCGAACCTTCATAAACATATAAGACAAAGAATCCTATCGATGTATTGCTCGAAGTGGATGTTGGAAAATAATTCATTGGAAGATACTCGAAGCCTAGGTTTGTATCAGCATAAAGAGCCTTTGTTTTTTTAGAAGTATCTTCTTCTATCCACGAAAAACGATCTCCGTTTACATTCCCATAATTATATAATATGCTTTTGAAAAATGCTTCGGGGTCCTGCGTATAATCCGGCTTAGAAGGAAGATTTGTATTCCACAGATAAAGGCTTTTCATTTTATTGTAAGCCCATTGATTTGTAAACTCATCATCTGTAAGCTCCGATGGCTTAGGATTGGGTTCAGGATTAGGACCATCCTCCTCCTTAGTATCCTTACATGCATTGAAGGACAACAACAAAAGTAATAAAAAAACTAATTTTACCTTCATAATATCATTTATATGTTGAATATAATTTTTGTAAATGTACGCATTTAATTTCTATAATATTAATTCTCCTTTTCCTTGCCTGATTATTTCAGGTTCGCCGTCAGTACAATCCACAATAGTAGATGCTTCTATTCCTCCATATCCGCCATCGATAACAATATCAACTTGCTCTTTATATTTTTCGTAGATCAGTTCAGGATCGATTGAATACTCGAGCATCTCATCATCATCTTTGATAGATGTGGTAAGGATGGGATTACCTAAACTATTAACGAGCTCGCGGATAATATTATTGTCGGGGACGCGTATCCCTACTGTCTTTTTATTCTTGTATATTTTAGGGAGTGAAGATGTTGTGTTCAATATAAAGGTAAATGGCCCGGGAAGGTTTTTCTTCATCAGTTTGAATGTGAAATTATCCACGCGGGCATATTCGCTGATGTTGCTCAAGTCGTAACAAATAATGGAGAGATTGCTTTTTGCCGGATTAATATCCTTCATCTTGCAAATTTCCTCCACAGCCCTTACATTAAGCGCGTCGCAACCTATGGCGTATACTGTATCCGTAGGGTAAATAATAAGCCCTCCGTCCTGCAATATTTGCACTACTTTATCGATTTCCTTTTCGTTCGGATTTTCCGGATAAATTTTTACAAGCATAGCCATTATATAAATGATAAGATTTATTGTCGTATTTGTCATGTTGAGGGACGAAGCATCTCGTGTCTCTTTTTGGGGTCGAGATCCTTCCCTACGGTCAGGATGACATGCGACAGTAAATATTTTAGATTACTTATATATTAATCATGGAAAGAACTCATATTATTCTTTCCCGTTGCTCATTTCCCGCGATTTGTCGCCCAGATATCCTCCATGATGACGTTTAGCATAATCTGTAGGTGTAAACTTTATTTTCTTCATAGTCCCTACCACCAATATATCTCCGATAACTGTCATCACCGTAGTAGATGTTGTAGGAGTAAGCCCCAAATTACATACCTCTGCCGGTTTCCCCGTAAGAATGCAGACATCGGCCTCATGAGCCAACCGGCTATCAGGATCGCTGGTTATTACAATGAACTTGATACCGGGAACAAGAGTTTTTGCTAAAGTATTAAGCTCCACGATTTCGCGTGTTTTACCCGAATTGGATATGGCTAGAACAATATCGTTTTCCTGTAAAATACCCAAGTCGCCATGCTGAGCTTCGCTTGGATGCAAAAATACAGACGGCGTTCCTGTCGAACTGAAGGTTGTCGCTATATTCTGAGCTATTTGTCCGGCCTTACCCATCCCACTGGTTACAAGTTTCCCCTTTTTTATATTAACCTGTTCCACGATAAAATTTATAGCCTTTTCGTAAACATCTGTTACCGGAATACTTTGTATTGCTTCCGCTTCCTGACGAAGTATGGAATTTATTTCCTCTAAGTTCATTATTGTATTTTATTTACTGCAAAGATATTATTCTTTTAATAAACTGTTTAAATTTTATAGCATATCTTTTTTACAGGTATTTTCAGATGGATTTTTTTACTTGCAGGAGCTGTCTCAAAAGGTCTTTTACACGTCATTGGTAGGAACGAAGCAATCCGGAAAAAGAAATAAATTTTGATACCCTAATTCTCTTTTTGTTATTATAAGCTTTTTCACATTTTATTGTTATTTTAGGCCTCATTAAATCTTATCTTTGCACAATCTAATCAGAATATAAATACAAATGAATAGAAGAGCCATACTTACATTATTCCCGTTTCTGTTTTTTACGTTTGCCCAAATAGCTATAGCAGATGAAATAAAGACAATTAAGCAAAACTACAAGCAAGTATTGCTATCCGAAGATCCTGCGAATAAGCCTTTGCTGGCAATACTGATATCGTATCCGCAAGAGACCTTTTTCTCCGACCAGATGGTTGTGGAGTTAATGGAACGGTATCCAATCAGTAGGGCAAGAGTAGAAGAATTGCTCGGTAAAATACAAGCCGATGGTTCATGGTCTGATATAGATTATGCCAACCAAAACCGTTCGGGATGGCGGTCTAAAATTCATGTGGAAAGAATTTTAGAGCTGGCAAGAGTGTACGCCAAGTCCGATTCGGAGTTTTACAACTCAAAGGAGGTAGCGGATGCTATTCATCAAACTTTAAAATATTGGTTCGATAAAAAACCTGTAAGCCTCAACTGGTGGCACAATCAGATAGGTGTACCCAAAATATTGGGAGCTATATTCATTCTCTTTGAAGATCAGCTTAGTATCGCCGAAAAAGAGAACACAATCGAATTAATGAAGAACGCGAAATTTGGGATGACAGGACAAAATAAAGTTTGGCTGGCAGGGAATGTACTGGTGAGAGGACTGATGCAAAATGACATTGAGCTGGTCAAAGCCTCTCGCGACACTATTGCTTCCGAAATAAGGACAGATCAGATTGAAGGGATCAAGGCCGATAATAGCTTCCATCAACATGGAGCACAACAGCAATTCGGGAACTATGGCGCTGCATATATTTCCAGTATGGGTATGTGGGCACAGCTGTTTCGTGGGACATCTATCGCATTCAATCAAGATCAACTGGATATTTTAAACAAGCTGATAAACCAAGGCTATGCCTGGATACTGTGGAAAGGATATATGGACATTAACGCTCTGGGACGCCAGTTTTTCCATCAGGCACAAAGACATAAAGCATTTACCGTAGGGTTTACAGCTAATGCCATGTTGCAGGCTGACAATACGAATAAAAATGAATACCAAAGCTTGCTGACCGATAATTTTTCCTCCGCAGGAGAAGGCTCAAAACTTATTGGCCTGAAACATTTTTGGCTGTCCGACCAGACTGTTTATCGTCGCCCACAATGGATGGCTTCGGTTAAAATGTCATCTAAAAGAGTGATTGGAGGAGAAGCCGGAAACGGAGACAACCTCAAAGGCTATTACGTAGCAGACGGAGCAACTTATACATATATCGATGGAAACGAATATCTCAACATTTTCCCTTGTTGGGACTGGCGAAAGATTCCGGGAATAACTTCATACGAAACAGATTCCCCTTTGAAGCAACTTTCGTGGGGCGGATACCGTAACCAAAGTGATTTTGTCGGCAATGTTTCTGACGGCACAACGGGAATGACAGCTATGGATTTTAATCGCGACCGCATTACTGCCCGAAAATCATGGATATTTACCGGTGAATTTGTGCTTTGCCTTGGCGCGGGGATAACTTCCGATAGCAGTTTCGTCGTAACCACATCTATCGATCAACGGATAAAAAAAGACGATTTATATTATTTGAATAACAACAATTGGGAGAAAGTAAATTCTGTAACAATATCGGGAAATGATCGTTTTTTTCACGATAAGACCGGCTACATAATCCTGCAACCATCGCAAGGAAAAGCAATCACAGAAAAAAGACCGGGTTCGTGGGGAGATATCATGTCTATGTATCCGGAGGATTTTGTTGAAGAAAAAGATGTTTTTTCATTATGGATCGATCATGGGCTGAAACCAAAAGACGCATCATATGAGTATATGATATTACCGGCCTCTACCAAAGATAAAGTAAAGCGGTTTGACACAAAGAAAATAAAGGTGATTAGTAATAATAGAGATTTACAAGTTGTAGAATTTGATGGGAAAATATATGTTGCCGCTTATAAGCCTGCTAACATCCAACTTACTAAAAACATTCATTTCGAAAGTTCAGATGCCGGACTGTTTCTAATCCAAACCCAAGGTAAAACAATAAAAACAACTGTGTCAGACCCTACTCAAAAACTGGAAGAAGTAAACTTTTCTCTCAACGGAAAACCTTTTACAGTAAAACTTCCTCAGGGAGAGATGAAAGGAACATCTGTTTCTAAAACAGCAGAATAATCTATATGAAAGAATACAGGCTAACCGACTGGTTGCCAACGACCAAAAAAGAAGTGGAACTGAAAGGATGGGATGAACTTGACGTAATCCTGTTCTCGGGAGACGCGTACATAGATCATCCTTCATTTGGCGCGGCCGTAATAGGACGAATACTCGAACAAGAAGGACTGAAAGTAGCTATCGTTCCACAACCAAACTGGCGTGACGATTTGCGTGACTTCAAAAAGCTGGGACGTCCCCGCCTTTTCTTCGGAGTAACGGCCGGAGCAATGGATTCGATGATAAACCATTATACTGCCAACAAACGGCTTCGCTCCGATGACGCTTATACACCGGACGGCAGAGCCGACATGAGGCCCGACAGGCCATCAGTTGTATATACGAATATCCTCAAAAATTTATTCCCCGACGTACCCGTTTTGCTTGGAGGAATCGAAGCCTCTTTGCGAAGAGTTACTCATTATGATTATTGGGATGACAAATTACACAGGTCGATCTTATTGGATTCGAAGGCAGACCTGTTAGTCTATGGAATGGGAGAAACACCGTTAAAAGCTATTGTATCGGAACTAAGAGGAGGAAAACAACTTAATAGCCTGAAAGAAATACCTCAGACTGCTTATCTTACCGATTCATCTTCTTTAGTAACAAATGAGAACGACACATATCTGTTTTCTCATCAGGAATGCACACAAGATAAATTGAAGCAGGCCAAAAACTTCCGTATCGTTGAGGAACAGTCTAACATGCTCAATGCATCACGCATCATTCAGAATTACGATGATAAGGCTGTTGTCATCAATCCTCCATACCCCCCAATGACGGAAAAGGAGATAGATGCTTCATTCGACCTTCCCTATACCCGTCTCCCTCATCCAAAATATAAAGGAAAAACCATTCCTGCTTTCGAAATGATTAAGTTCTCGGTGAACATACATCGTGGATGTTTCGGCGGATGTGCATTCTGTACCATTTCGGCGCATCAGGGAAAATTTATCGCGTCGAGATCGAAAAAATCGATATTGAAAGAAGTAAAGCAAGTGACAGAAATGCCGGATTTCAAAGGCTATTTGAGCGATCTGGGAGGCCCCTCTGCGAATATGTACAAAATGAAAGGCAAGGAGGAAGGCATTTGTGCAAAATGCAAACGTCCTTCGTGCATACATCCGAAAATCTGTAAAAATCTGGATGTAGACCACTCGCATCTCTTAGATATATATAAAGCGGTGGATTCATTGCCCGGAATAAAGAAATCATTCATAGGCAGCGGGGTGCGTTACGATATGCTGTTGCACCGGAATGCAGATGACAGACTGAATAAATTTTCGGACGAATACACAAAAGAACTTATACTGAATCATGTCTCAGGGCGATTGAAAGTAGCGCCCGAACATACATCGGACAGAGTTGTAAATTATATGCGCAAACCCGGCTTTCAGCAGTTTTATACATTCAAGAAGATATTCGATAAGATAAACAATGAGTCCGGACTAAAACAACAACTCATCCCTTATTTCATATCCTCGCATCCCGGTTGCACGGAAGTCGACATGGCAGAACTTGCCGCAGCAACAAAGCCTCTCGGATTTAAGCTGGAGCAGATTCAGGATTTCACTCCTTCGCCAATGACGTTAGCAACCGAAATTTATTATACAGGCTATCACCCGTACACGCTGGAAAAAGTATATACGGCACATACCAAAGAGCAGAAACTAGCTCAACGCCAGTTCTTTTTCTGGTACGATAAAAACTATCGTCCGCAAATAATAAAAGAGTTGAAACGGCTAAAACGAGAAGATCTGCTAAAGAAATTATACCCGTAAAGAACGCCGGGTAAAGATTAGCTGTTATCTTTGTTCAAAAATAAGAACGACATGACACTGAAAGATAAACATATTGTATTGGGCGTCACAGGAAGCATTGCTGCATACAAAGCCGCATCACTAGCCCGTTTATTGATTAAGGCCGGAGCCGAAGTACAAATCGTAATTACTCCTTCGGGAAAAGAATTCATAACGCCGGTAACATTATCAGCCCTTACAGGAAAACCGGTGGTAAGCGAATTTTTTACCGCCAACGATGGCACATGGCATAGTCATGTGGATTTAGGACAATGGGCCGACCTGATGCTGATAGCTCCTGCTACTGCTGCCACAGTGGGCAAGATGGCAAACGGAATTGCCGATAATATGCTCATAACCACATACCTTTCGATGAAGGCCCCCGTTATGGTCGCTCCGGCTATGGACCTGGATATGTTTGCCCATCCTTCTACAGCCAGAAACCTC
The DNA here is from genome assembly GCF_054601275.1 of Dysgonomonas reticulitermitis. NCBI lineage: Bacteria > Pseudomonadati > Bacteroidota > Bacteroidia > Bacteroidales > Dysgonomonadaceae > Dysgonomonas > Dysgonomonas reticulitermitis. The sequence continues at coordinate 25,780 of NZ_BAAHWU010000011.1, forward strand.
GATCTGCTACGGTCTTATGGAAATATAATAATAGAACCGGCGGCAGGCGAACTGGCCAGTCACCTGATAGGTAAAGGACGCATGGAAGAGCCTGAAAAAATATTGTCTGTTGTAGAGGACTTTTTCAGGAAACAAGAATCTCTTTCAAAAAAAAAAATACTGATAACAGCCGGACCTACGTTTGAGAAAATAGATCCGGTACGTTTCATAGGAAATTATTCTTCGGGTAAGATGGGCTTTGCCCTTGCTGAAGAATGTGCTCGCCGTGGAGCCGAAGTCACATTGATCGCCGGGCCGGTTTCTATGAAAATAAATCACCCGAATATAACGAGAATAGATGTAGAATCGGCAGAGGAAATGTATAACGCTTCAATGAAAGCTTTCCCTGACATGAATACCGCGATATTATGTGCCGCAGTGGCCGACTTCCGGCCATCGCTACAATATACGGAGAAAGTGAAAAGGGGCGAGGATATTCTTAATATTGACCTCGTACCAAACAAGGATATAGCGGCATCGCTCGGAAAAATAAAAAAATCGAATCAGCGTTTAATAGGCTTTGCTTTAGAAACCAATGACGAACAGACAAATGCCTTAAAAAAAATAGTTAAGAAGAATCTTGATTATATTGTACTTAACTCTCTGAATGATCCCGGAGCGGGATTTAAATACGATACCAATAAAATATCTATTCTGAACAGGAACGGAGAAAAGAAAGATTATGCGTTGAAGTCGAAACAGGAGGTAGCTTCGGACATTATCGACGAAACAGTAGGATGATACAGTTTTCAAACGAACATATAGAACCGTTGGTAAGACAGATGTGGAAGGTCTGCTTCGAGGATACAGATGTATTTATAAACCTTATTTTCACTCAAAAATATAAACCCGGAAATACACTCGTCTACTTTGAAAACGATATAGCCGTCGCGTCTTTACAGATGCATCCTTATACAATTTCTTTTTACGGAGAGGAAATCCCCTTTGCTTATCTGGCAGGCTTATGTACGTTACCGGAATACAGGAATAAGGGATATATGGGCCAACTGATTAACGAAGCCCATCAGATCCTTAAAGAAAGAAAAATCCCATTAGCCATACTTATTCCCGCGGAAAACCGGCTATTCCGGTTTTATGAAAAATTCGACTATGAACAGGTTTTTGACAAAAGTGAAAAACCTATTTATCCATTGGACAGGATATTAAAGGAAAGCCCGGATATTGAATTAGCGTATTCGTTTTTTGATTCTTTATACAGAGATAAAGACTTCTGTGTGCAAAAAAGCTTCGAAGATTTTAAAACCATAGTGGAAGAGTATATAAATGACGGTTCTCCGGAGAAATACAATCTGGCCGGAATGGCCCGGGTTATAGACAAGGAGTTTTTATTGAAACTCTATACTAAGAAAAATCCGGCTGCTAAAATCCGGCTGAAAATAGAAAAACAAACTTACTTATTAAACAATGGGATTGTAGAAAAAACCAGGGAAAGCCCGGATATAGAAATAAATCGCCGGATGCTGTGCCGTTTATTATTTGGATATAAGACCAATAAACTGGAAAAACCATCAGTCACCTTGTTTGCTGAGCATCATTCTGTAATGAACCTGATGCTCGAATAAATATTTTTTAAGAAGACACCTGCCTTTTTGTATATCTTTTGTTGAAGAAATACTTATCTTTGAATTTAGATTGATTAAAAGCTCTCTGCTCATGCTCAATGATTTTGGAATAAAAGATATAATTGACATCATATTGGTAGCCATAGTGATGTATCGGCTATATCGGATTGTTTCCAAGTCCGGGACCGGTGCAATATTTAATGGGGTATTGGCTTTTATGATTTTATGGATACTTATCTCACAAGTATTGCAGATGCGCCTTATGGGAATCATCCTCGACAAATTTGTCGATATTGGGCTAATCGTATTAATCATTATTTTCCAAGACGAGATCCGCCGTTTCCTGATGACATTGGGCTCAAACCGGACATTTCGATTTTTATCACGTCTCTTCTCTTCCAAAGAAAGAAAAGATCTTTCCGACCCTGTTATTACTTCTTTGGTATTAGCCTGTATGAATATGGCAAAAACATATACAGGGGCGCTGATAGTTATTGAACAGGAAATAAAATTAGGGCATTATTCAGAAACTGGGGAGGTACTGGATGCTGACATTAGCACTCGACTAATAGAAAATATATTCTTTAAAAACACCCCTCTGCATGATGGAGCTGTTATCATATCCGGGAATAGGATTAAAGCGGCAGGATGCATTTTGCCTATATCGCAAAGCCAGGATATCCCAAAATCATTCGGATTGCGACACCGGGCTGCCTTAGGCATTTCGCAGGAAACAGATGCTAAAGCAATTATCATTTCCGAAGAAAGAGGTAAAATATCCTTTGTAGATGATGGCCAGATACAGACAAACATTACTCCCGAAAAATTACAGGAACTACTGACAGAAACGATAAGGATCTGAGAGATCCGAGGTTGTCGAAAGAGGAGAAAAGTGTTACGTTTGCATAGTACGTTTGTCACTTTTTTCAAAACAATCCTATTAAGGCGTTACAGAAAGAAAAGCCGGGACAGCCCGGCTTCTATTATCATTTTGGAAAGTAACCGCGTTCGCGGTAAATTGAACTTATTTCACTGATTCAAAGTATTTTATACACTCTTTGATGTCAGGCGTGGAATTGTCCCAATTATATTCATATTCAATAGTAAAGACGCCTTTGAAATTTTGAGCCTTTAATACCTCCAGCATTTTGGCGACATTGAGGATACCTGTTCCCCATATTACATCATGCTGTTCCGCCTCTCCCTCTTTCTTCTCCGCTATATCTTTGAAATGAAGGGATACGACGCGCCCTTTAAGTTTGTTTAGGCAATCTATTTGGTCGAGGCCTTCTCTTCTCCAGTGTCCCACGTCGGCGCACGAACCAATCATATCGCTACGCTTTGAGATATGGGTTAACAGGGAATCGGGATGCCAATAGACCGATGGTTGAGGGTGATTGTGTACCGCCACTTTTATATTGTATTTTTTCGCCAGGCTCTCTACCAGATCCCAATCATTAATAGCCGGCTCACAGGATATAAACTCCATATCCATGTCTTTAGCCAAGGTAAATATCTTCTCCCAGTTTGCGGGATCATCAGTCACATACACCCCTGTGGAGATAATCTTTATCCCTTTCGATTGGGCATAGTCCTTCAGCTCCTCGCGTTCTTCTTGGGTAAGGCCGAAACCAAACACTTTATCGTTCCACTTGCCGCCGATTTTGTGTCCCGGGAACACCTCTATGTATTTCAATCCCAATTCTTTCGTCTTATCCAAAGCCTCGACAAGGGTAAACTTGTGAAAAGAATAAGACTGCATGGATAATCGCCAGTCGTCCTGTCCCGATCCCGGTTTCTGTTTACCCCCGCATGAAACGCACCAAATAGCCAGAGCACTAATAATCAATAAATAAAGCACTTTTTTCATTATTTCAAATATTATGTGTTTATAGTTTATTATCAATTATTTAGGCATTTCCGGCAATGTAAAGCCATTTTGGTAAGTATGCTTTATCCATTCATTCGCCATGTCTATCGCCGAGAAGTCAGCGAACCGCCTGTCGAATCTTGGGTCGCCATCGATAACCTGAAAGTCGTCGGAGGTTACTATCTTTATCTTATCGTTTGGTGATATATTGGTAAACCGCATATTTTCCCCATCCCATTTCAACTCACGGTGCAAGCCATACAATCCCGACAAGCGTACCGCCAACACTCCCATTACCACCATTTCGTTGAATGGACCGGAGAATTGGAAGTTAGATGAACTTTCCACCCTGTTTTCAGGAGATTCCTTACAAGCCCTAATCCAATCCTGTTCATGGGCATCAGTATTCCAAATATCTCCGGCTCCTCCTTTTATACGAGGTATGGTAGGCTTAGGCTGATTGAAATGAGCCATCTCTGATTTCGGCAATAGCGTTGGATTCAATCCATAACAACCGGTCATGATTTTGCCCTTTGTACCTATAAATATAATCCCGCCATTGGAATCGCCCATCATTTCTCCGTCTTCCAGTTCTTCAGGGCGAGGGGGCATCAAACCTCCATCGTACCAATAAACCTTAACTTCCGGCATCGTAACTTTAGGCTGATTATCCCGCGCCGGAAACGTATAAGTTACAATCTGGGAATAAGGAGGCGAGTATAAATTACTCAATGTGGAGCTTCCTATCACGCTGGTTGGGTATTTCAAGTTTAAAGCCCAGTAAAGAGGATCCATAATATGACATGCCATATCACCAAGCGCGCCTGTCCCGAAATCCCACCAACCACGCCAATTCCAAGGGGTATATACAGGATTATACGGACGTTTTTTCGCCGGTCCTATAAACAAATCCCAATCCAAGGTTTTAGGTGTTTTCACAATCTCTTTAGGCTCTTGTAGTCCCTGTGGCCAAATAGGACGATCAGTCCAGCAATGTACTTCGTAAACGCTGCCAATCACTCCCGTCTGAATCCACTCGGCAACCCTCCTGCAATCGTCGAAAGAGTTCCCCTGATTACCCATTTGGGTGGCGACCTTATGCTTTTTCGCCAGTTTGGCAAGCAGTCGAGACTCATACACAGAATGAGTAAGCGGTTTTTGGGTATAACAATGCTTATCCATTGTAATCGCGTGAGCTGTTATGCCCGCGTGCGTATGATCGGGAGTAGCTACCACAATAGCATCAATGGATTTCCCCATTTCTTCAAACATTACCCGCCAATCTTTGAAGCGTTTAGCCGCCGGATAATCTTTAAAAGTCTTATCCGCGTAGCTCCAATCCACATCACATAAAGCCACGATATTTTCAGTCTTCATATTCGCCAAATTACGGCGACCCATTCCTCCAACGCCAATTCCCGCTATATTCAATTTATCGCTGGGCATTGTGTGTCCAAATGATTTCCCTAAAATGGTACTCGGCACAATAGTTAATCCGGCGGCGGCCACAACCCCTGTCTTTAAAAACTTACGTCTGCTTATGTCTTTCATGGATTCAATTATTAAATTTATCTTAATTCTTATAATACCCGTTAAAATCTATTTCTTTGCCAAAAGGATTTAATGTGGCATGCAGTATCCTTGCCAATTCCCGCTTTGTGACAGGAGTATCTTTATATTCATTCGCAATAGGTTTGTCTTGACCTATAACCTTTTGAATGTAATCGATCGCCGCTTTTCCTGTTAATTGCTTGTCGCTATCCACAATTTCCACACTTATGTCATACAAGTTCAGCCCTTTTGTAAATTCAGCTATCGTAATAGTGCTATCAGGGTAGAACCATGTGCGGTTTGCCCATCCGAAAGGTTCACCTATCATTTTTAGGATGCCGGTCGCGCATATTTTTTGTATTGTTTCAAAATCGGGATCATCCGGTTGTATATCATATAAAGGCGCGATATAAGCATCCCTTTCCAACAAGGTACTTTGCACCGCTCTTATAGACACTTCCCTCGGTTGCTTTCCTTCTTTTACAGCTAACGCCGCGAGGATGCCTGCCGCTTGTCCCGTGAGCAGCACTATCGGTTGTAGCCGTGTTGACCCATTTATAAGGTTCGACACGGAAATAGCTTTGTCTGAAACGATCAACCCATTTACTTGTTCGGGGATGAGAGCGCCCAACGGAATATTGAAAGAGGGAACAGGATCGAATCCTATTTTCGGCGCATCGGGATTCTTTCCGTGATGATGATCGACAGGATAATCGCCGACAGATATGCCTGTGCGGTATAATGATTCCTTTTGCCCATACGGGTCAGCCACATGATTAAATGTCAGGAAGGATAAACCTTTAAGCCTTCGTCCTTCCCTGTGATATGGCTTATATGCCAATAAATCCGGTGTATCAAACTCATCATCCGCTAAACCCAAATGTTTAAAACCTAATTCATGCTGTATATAATAAACGAACTGTAGTGTGAAATCTCTTGCTTTTTGCAGCTCTTTTTCACGTTGCTCACGAGGAAGTTCTACCACATTTAGATACACGTCATTACCAAACTTAGGCCAATTGATCATATATTTATTATTCGGCATTTTCCCATATTCGAGCATACGTTGGCAATCTATCTTAACCTTATCTACCGTTTCTTCGCAACAGCCATGGAAATTCAGAGGATTGTAATCCTGTGGTTTCGGAATCGTTTTATCCACTCCTTTCCCGTAATCTTTAAGAATAGCGACACAAGTAAGGTCTTGGACTATATTGTTGGCTTCTTCCGGAGCATTGCTTTCTCCAGTTTCTTTCCCTGAATCCATTCCATAACGATACGCGGCTCCTGCCATTTTTAGACTTTCTCCTATATCGGTGGCGTCAATCGTTATTTTGGCTTTTATTACCAGTTTTTCATTCTTTTCATTTAAGAAGATAGCTCCTTCTACGGTATCGCCCTTCTTTATAATATCTTTTAAATGATAACCATAAACAACATCCAAATATTTTTCCGCGTGAACCATCGCCTTGAAAATACTATCTCCTACATGCGGTTCAAACAAGGTACTACTTACCCATCCTGTCCATACGCCACCTATCCCTCCATAACGAGTACGGAGTTTATCTCTAAATTCATTCCAAATGCCGGATGGTAAATTACTATTGCCATCGCAGGCACCAACACCTTGAGCTGTTAGCATACCGCCTAACCATGGCGTTTCCTCCACGATAAGCGTTTTCACACCTTCCCGCGCGGCGGTAATTCCGGCGGAAGTACCGCTGGTCGTGCCTCCGATGATTAAAATATCGGTAGTGATTTCTTCTGTGTTCCGACTACCTTTACAGGATTGAGCAAAAACGTTTGTCGCAACAAAGATTAAGAATACATACATTATATATTTCATACTATTCTTCTTTTATCGCTTCATCGATATATTTATTACCGAATCTGTCTATTACTTCTATTGTTATTTTCGCGCCTTTATAGGCAGGTTCAGCAAAGAATAGGTGATCTGTCGAACCGGCTCCGATATATTTATATCTGAAATTTCCTTTGTTTTTATCCACGTAACGCGCGATAGCCGGATCCCAACCTGTATATTGTTTCATTTCTCCCTTTTTTACACCATTCTCATACCAATATACCTTCCATTGGGGATCATAATTCCATACGTTGGCGATGACAGCGTCCGGCCTGTTTTTATCAGCTCCGGGCAAATAAGCGTTGAATTGGTAGTCTTTATCCTTTCCAACCGATTTGTAATACCATTTTACCTTGTCGCCGTCAAACTCGTAAACGGCGTAACCTAAGGGCGTTCCATCGCTATTATATGGCGCTTGCCAGAAAATGCCACAAAGGGCGGCAAGCACATGCTCAAAAAGGTTATCCGCTAATTGATAATTCTCATTGTAATGCTCATGCCCCGAAAGTATATAAGCATTGTACGGCTTCAACATTTTATATAAAGCGCTCCTGTTTTGCAATACTTTATTCATTTCTTCTTTTGCCGGTTCTCCCCGACGGGCTTCGCGTGAATATGTCGGTATATGGAATGACACTACTATGGTGGAACCTTCCGGTATCAGGGCTAAATCTTGTGCTAACCAGCATAATTGTTCCTCGTCAAGGTATCCTATCGAAGCATATCCTCTCGCGATGAAGAAGACATCATCGAGCACTATGTAATGAACTTTTCCTCTATTGAAGGAATAATAGGTAGGACCTAAAGCATTCTTGAATGTCTTTTTGGAATCGTGATTAGATCGACCGCTAACATCCATATCATGGTTGCCCGCCGCGTAAAAGAACGGTATATTACTTTCCGCGAAAGTACGTTTCATCCATTCAAAGAACTTCGGCTCTCTGCTTATCTCGGCTATTATATCCCCACATATCACCCCGTGTACAGGGAGATTCGCATAATTTTGGGCTATCAATGACTTTATATCCTTTATGGCTTCTTCTACCATTGGTATCTCTTCGTCAAACCCCACCTGCGGATCGGCACACGCAATAACTATATGCTTATTTTCATCTTGTCGCGACTTTTCCAAAACAAAATCAAATTTTTGCTTTAGCTTCAATTTATCATCAATCCTGTAGTAAAAATAGGGTGAATTGTCTTTCATCGGGATAATATATCCGGATGGAATTGTAATATAAATAAATTCAGCGGTCGCATTGCTTAACAAGCGGTATTCGCCTTTCTGATTTGTCACAACAATATTGTAACCGTCTGTAACAGGAACACCCGTAATAGCCGAACCTTTGTTGTCACAAACTTTCCCCATAAATTCTATATTGCGTATATCCACCTGGGCGTTTATATTTATCGATGTGATAAATAGAATTGCTATATAAATTAGTCTTTTAGTCCGCATTACTATTCTTTTTAAGTTCTACGACAATCTTTTCATATTATTCAAGAGGAGTCAGGATAGCCGCCCATCCTCCACCTTTCGCCATTTTTATTTCAATCGTTTGTCCTTTAAAGACTTCCGCGTTTTCAATCTTAAAATCAGAAGCATATCGATTCGCGTTCACGCCATCTTTTAAAATATCAATTTTATATTTTTTGTTATCAATAAAATCGAGGGTGATTTTCAACGAACGCTGATCCCAGTTTGTAAGCGATCCCACAAACCATTTATCCCCGCTACGGCGTGCGATTGTCAGATATTTCCCGGCTTCGGCTTCTATCGCCTTTGTCTCGTCCCAAACCGTTGGAATCCGGGCGATAAAACTCGTGAAATCAGGCGTCTTGTAATAATTGGAAGGACTATCCGCGAACATTTGCAGCGGACTTTCAAAGACCACAAATAACGCGCCCTGGTGCGCCCTTGTTCCTTGGCTCATCGGATGTATAAAGTTCATGTGAAAATCATTTTCAGTCGCGTTTACCGTAGCTCCGGGAGTATAATCCATAGGACCTGCCACCATCCTTGTGAATGGAAGAATCAAATCATGGTTCGGCGAAATATCATGCGAAGATTTGTTGTGCTCAAGGCCGTAAACCCCTTCAAACGTCATTACATTCGGATATTTCCGTTGTAAACCAGATGGTTTGAACGCGCCGTGGAAATCAACCAAAAGACCTCTCTCGAAAGCGGCTTTCCCCACATTCTCGTAGAAGTTGACCATATCTTGATCATTGCGCTGCATAAAGTCTATTTTCACACCTTTTATTCCCCATTGCTTATATAAATCCAATATACCTTCAATGTCCTCGTATAAAGGATTCCACAAAGCCCACAGGACAACTCCTACATTTTTGGTTTTTCCATATCTTATCAATTCTTGTACATCCACATCCTTGTTCGGCTCTCTTATATTCCATGTACCGGCAGACCAACCTTCATCCAATAGTATATATTCCAATCCATATTCAGCGGCAAAATCGATATAATACTTGTACGTTTGGGTATTTACACCCGCTTCGAAATCAACACCATACACGTTCAATGTACTCCACCAGTCCCATGAAATCCTACCCGGTTTTATCCAGCTTTTATCGCCTGCCACACTAGGGGTAGATAGTTGATAGACCAGGTTATTTTCAAGCAGGGACTTATCGTCGGCATTTATTATCAACAACCGCCAAGGGAAGTTCCTTGTTCCATTTGTTTGTGCAATATAATCGGCATTTCGTATAATCTCCTCATTTCGATCGGAGTTTTTCTTGATTTTCTTTTCAAAAATAACAGGAGGAAATACGCCATTTAATGTTGTTCCGGCTGTTCCTGCCAAAAACAAATTCGGATAATCAAAAAGGTCAGCTTCCATCACAACCATTTTTGTTCCGAATTCGGACGATAAATAGATAGGTAAATAGGCGTATTTTTGATTTGGTATATCTGATAGCTGAATATAATCAAAATCACCTTCACAATGTGTTATAAAATTCGGACTGGCTTCTTTTGGCCAATATGTATCATATTTATTTCCGAAATTAAATTCAACCTTCTCATTTTCCACATGTATCTTAGGAGATGCGATGTTCGTTTCAAACCGATACGCGGCTCCATTATTATACACACGGAATGTTACCGCGTAATTATCCTTGAAACTCAAACTCATTTCATTGTAATGATCTTGGATTTGCCTGAACTTAGTCGGAATCACCGATTCAAACGTTTCATCCACAGTTCGCCTGCTTACTTTTGGGGCGGAAGTATTGATTCCTAATATTCGGCTCGATTCTTTTATTGACAACGCTATCCGACTCGGTTTGAGCAATACTTCATTGCCGTATTGGATGCTCCACGTCAATTCTTTACCATCCGACACAGTAACTTTTATTTTGTTATCCGGTGAAGTTATTATATAATCATTGGCACTACTGATTCCAACGAAAGATAAAAAGAGAATGACTAAAAAAATAATCCTATTTCTCATAGTAATAAATATTTAATGTGTTTATTTATTTTTTTTATCAGCATTTTCCGCCCTGTCAATACCTTTTTTTATATCATCCCAAAGATTGAATCCAATAACTTGCACAATATCAAATACCATAAGTCCTTCCGACTGAGTAAGACAAACATATACAGCATCTTCAATATTCTTTTCATGGTTGAGCGCATATATCGTTCCATACATCGCGCAATCTCCATTTATTATCCTGTTAGCTCTTGCCAGCCCATATTCTATGGATTCGTTATCATCCATACCGAATATCCGCTCCAAATAAGTTCCACATAAAAACACATCTAAGTGTTCCGCGAAACCGGTATTCTTGTAATTTGGAGAAGCCCATTCATCATAACCGTCACTAGAAAAATCATACGATTTACTTGCCCAGTTTTGTCCCTGATTATACAAATATCCGATCCATGACGCGGCCCAGTATTCAAGTTTAACTTCAGGTTTAACTTCCTTAATTTTTTCTTTCACCTTCTTTACGAAATCATGGATAACCATTGACCGAAATTCCCACCATTGTTTATAGAATTTCCCCGGAGTTTTACTTCCATCGTCATTCCACGTATATATGTCAGCCGGAAAGTTTTCCACTTTTTCTCCTATATATTTTTCAAACGCGATATGGGAAACCTCCGAAAAATCACTTTCATCTCCCGCGTAGCGGCAGTAATCGAGCGCATACGAATCAAAATCGTATTTTGTGAGCAGCTCTTCCACAAACTTCATCGCGTAATCCTGAGCCTCCGGTAATACAGGGTTTAAGAAAGCCGCGACTTTAGACTTATCGTCCTTGACATCAATCATCGCTTTACTTTTGGTGTATTCAACCGCCGTTTTTCCATCCCATCTACTATCCCTGTAAGCCGCCCCATCCCTATTATTTGGTTTTCCTATAGGGAAAATCGTTGTGGATACAGTTACTTTCAATTTCCTCTTTTTTGCTTCATCTATAAAGAATCGCAGATAATCCCAATCACGCTCTACTTTATATCCTTTGTGCTCCGTCAAGAGAGGCATAAAATTACTTTTGTATAATACATCGCCTTGTGTCGGACGTACATCGACAACTATTTGATTAAATCCAGCCGCTTTTGCTTTGTCAAGATAATATTTGATCGAATCCTTTGAAGCGAATCTTTTGAAGTTTGCTTCGGAATCAAACCATAAGTATTTCGGCTTACCCGTGTCAACTATTTCATTTTTTTGAGAACCACATGATATAAAGATACATGCTATAAATACAAGGTAGATTAATTTTTTAAACATGGCTGTCTATTTTGGTTACATTTAATAGTTTAAGGAATAAGATACTTTTCACACAGCAAATATAAAGAATAATTTTTTTATAATCTTATTTGAAAATTAAAATATTTTATTAATATATCATATATCTATATTCTAAATTGGAAATAATAACGTATTCCAATAAAAGTCTCGCCTTGAATAGCTAAAATAATTAACACTGCCTTGAATAATAAAGCGCTAAAAAGCTGTTTGTTTAGTTTTAAATAACTTCTCTTGAAATGACGTCGGGCGGTACATATAATATATCTGTGTATATACCTGTATTATACAACACATTATGTGAATTAAAATTCCGAAAATAAAAAAATATCTTCGTTAATAAAAAAATAATTGTTTATAATTGTTTATAAAAAATAATTATTTATATTTGTGATGCGAATATTATAATTTATTTAAAATACTATATAAGCACATAAATATTTATTTATATGGATAATTTATTTTATATGAATGTTAAGAAAACACAATATCAAAAGGACAACGGAGAAAAGCTAAACAAATACGCCTCTGTCTATCATAGCGAATTAATCGGCGGCATTATCCCTTTTTGGGAAAATAATTCTTTAGATTTAGAATATGGAGGGTATTTTTCTTGCTTGGATCGCGAAGGTAAAGTATTTGATACCGACAAATTCTTATGGATGCAAAACAGGGAGGTTTATTTTTTCGCTATGGCGTACAATAATATTGAACGAAAGCAGAAGTGGTTGGAGATAGCTTTGCATGGCGCGGAATTTCTCAAAAAGTATGGGCGGGATGATGCGGGAAACTGGTATTTTGCGCTTGCTCAAGATGGCAGCCCGTTAGTACAGCCTTACAATATATTCTCCGATTGCTTTGCCTGTATGGGATTCGGCGAATTGTACAAAGCCACCGGCAATGAAGAACATCGCGCGATAGCGTTGGACACCTATAATAATATAATCAGCAGGAAAGAAAATCCAAAAGGAATCTATTCCAAGACATATCCGGGAACAAGACCTCTCAAAAATTTCTCTTTACCGATGATTCTATGCAACTTATCACTTATTTTAGAAGATATTATCGGCAAAGAGGCCGTAGATTCCCTGCTGAAAGTTCTTATAAAAGAAATCCGAGAGGATTTTTATCAAAAAGACAAAGGTCTCATCTTTGAGAACGTAAAAGCGAATGGCGACTTGTCCGACTCTTTTGAAGGGCGTGTGATTAATCCCGGACATGGCATAGAAGCGATGTGGTTTCTGATGGACGCAGGTGTACGCCTCAAAGATAAGGACTTAATCAATTTCGCGGTAGACACCACGCTACGGACATTAGAGTACGGATGGGATAAAAAATATGGAGGAATATTTTATTTCCTTGATTATAAGAATCATCCGACACAACAATTGGAATGGGACCAGAAATTATGGTGGGTACACATCGAAACGCTTATCGCCCTGTCGAAAGGGTATCGCCTGACGGGAAACACAACTTGTAAAGAATGGTTTGAAATAGTACACAATTACACATGGGAACATTTTAAGGACAAAAAATATCCTGAATGGTATGGATATTTGAACAGGCAAGGAGAGGTATTGCTCGATCTGAAAGGAGGAAAATGGAAAGGTTGTTTCCATGTCCCTCGAGGATTGTATCAATGCTGGAAAACACTTGAAGATATAGAATAATCCGAATAAATTAATTAACGAAGAAGACAAAACAAATCTATGAAGAACATGAACCTGAATCAAAAAGTGAACAAAAAAAGTATTGTTTCCTAATTTATGAACTTAAAATCAATACAGAAAAAGATGGAAAAAAAGAAAGACAAGTACGATAGGCGAAATACCTATCTGCAAAGACAAAATTTACTTGTATATAAAGTGATATTGATCTTATTTCCAATGCTGCTTTATTGCTTCACCCTCTCAGCGCTGGAGCAGGGAGAAACGAAGCTAGCCTTTCCCGATAAAATCAAAATATCGGGTGTAGTAGTTGATGAAGCCCAACAACCTGTCATTGGCGCGACCGTCGCGGCGGTTAATTCCAATGTAGGTACATTTACAGATATAGATGGGAAATTTGAACTGTCTGTTGACGCTAATTCAACGATCAAAATATCCTATGTCGGATATATAGAACAATGGATAAAAGTAGATCGCGCCACTACTCTAAAGATTGTACTGGTGGAAAACCTAAAGGAACTGGACGAAGTGGTGGTGGTAGGATACGGTACTCAAAAACGTATTCACATGACTGGAGCGGTTTCGGCGGTTGGAGCGAAGGAATTGACTAAAGCTCCAATGCAGAATATATCCAATATGCTTACCGGGAAGGTATCCGGCGTGACCAGTATCCAGCAAACAGGGAAACCCGGCGCCGACGGTACTACAATATATGTGCGCGGCCTTAATACGTTCAACTGGAATGACGGGGGAAATAGTCCGACGATCATTGTGGACGGCGTGCCGCGCCCGATGGACTATGTCAATCCGAACGATGTGGAAAGCATATCCGTGTTGAAAGACGCGGCGGCGGCCATCTACGGGGTGCATGGAACCAACGGGGTTATCCTAATTACCACTAAATCAGGAGGGGAAGGTCCGGCTAAGATCACCTACGACGGTTCTTTTACCGCCACACAAAACACAGCCATGCCTGATTTCTTGAACGCGAGGGAATTTATGTATTATCACAACAAAGCGCGGGCTATGGATGGAAACACACCGCTCTTCTCGGCGGACATCCAAAACCTGGTGCTGAGCAATGACCCGAACAGTATATGGGGCGAAACGGATTGGATCAATAAAATCTTCCGTACAGGTATCACGCAGCAACACAATATTTCGGCGGCAGGTGGTACGGACAAAACAAAATATTATGCCAGTCTCGGTTTTATGGATCAGGACGGAACCTTGCATAACACCAATTATACCCGTTACAACATGCGCGTGAACTTGGATGTTACAGTAGCTAAAAATTTGACATTCTCAGCCAATTTAGCAGGACTCCGCACCGATACGAACTATCCGGGGACGGTTCTCAACATTCAGGGCGAATTTGACCCGATAAGGCAAGCCATCAACACGGCGCCTGTTATCAAATCCGAATTCCAAGGCTATCCTACCGCATGGAACGGCGCCACGTATTACAAGAACGGATATGCCTCCTTGATGGAATCGGGTTACAAAAAAGCGACCAGATGGGGATTAGATTCCAATTTTAAATTACAATACGACTTCTCCGGTTTGACCGACATCCTGAAAGGCTTGAAAATTTCGATGTTTGGCGCTTATAATTATAATAACACCACCAATTCCGACTACGACAAATATTTTGAAATGTATTACGTAAACACGACTTTTGATGAAGGAATACACGGTAATGACGGATTCTCTCCGGGCGGTGGCTATGCCAAATCGGCTTCATGGGGCGACACCTATATGTATCGTCCGCAACTGGATTACGCGCGTGAATTTGGAAAAGACGGAAAACACTTTGTGGGAGCGATGCTGGCGTACGAAGCGCAACAAAACTATTCGAGCACGATGACCGGAACCAACAGGAACTATCTTAGCGATGATCCGGTAGATTTAACTTTAGGTACGGGAAATGATGATCCTGCCACAAGATCATTGGTAAGCGGATCTCATCAGACCACAGGCGAGCAATCATTGATAGGACGTCTCAATTATGTATTTGCCAAAAAATATTTGGCGGAAGTATCTTTCCGTCAGGACGGCACTTATAAATTCGCGCCTGAAAACCGTAAGGCGTTTTTTCCTTCGGCTTCCTTAGGTTGGGTTGTTTCGTCGGAAGAATTTTTCGCCAACGCCTTGCCTGCCGTGGATTATTTGAAAGTGCGCGCCAGTATAGGCAAATCGGGAAACAGTAACATCCCGGCGTGGACGTACCTAAACAACTTTGGCTTGTCTAAAAAAAGCATGGTACTCGGCGGCGCGCCGATAACGCAATTATACACGGTCAACGCATTCGTTTACCGCAATTTGTATTGGGAAAACGCCACCTTGTATAACTTAGGCTTCGATGTGGATGTATGGAACAAAAAGTTAGGCGTTGAATTGGATCTGTTTTATAAAGTCAACGACGATATCTTAGAAACACAAAGCGGTCTCTATCCTCCTTCGTTAGGCGGCTATTACCCATCGTACCAAAATTCAGGGAAAGTGGATAACAGAGGGTTTGAAATCACCCTGAAACATGAAAACAGAGTCAATTCGGATTTATTTTACTCCTTGAGCGGAAACTTTTCGTACGCGCATAACCGCGTATTGAAGCGAGCCGTCGCGGACAATTATCCGAACTATCGCGCGAAATTAGGAGAACCGATCAATTATAGGGAAGGTTTCATAGCTCTTGGCTTGTTCCAAACGCAGGAAGAAATAGACAATTATCCTGCCGCGCCATCAGGTAGCCTCCACTTAGGCGACATTAAATATTTGGATTACAACGGCGACGGAATCATTAATTCGACAGGCGATTATGCAAGAATCGGTTATGGCGACATCCCTGAAATCAACTTCTCGTTGAATATGAATGTGTCATGGAAAGGTTTTTCCGCCGCGTTGCTATGGCAAGGCGTAACGCACTCCGACTATCAGTTGTCGGGCGTATATCAGACAGGGGTGACTTCTTCTACGGTTTATACCAGTACATTCCCTGAAAACGGCAACTCGCCAAGCTATCGTATAAAAGACGCATGGACGCCGGAAAATCCGGACGCGAAATGGCCGCGTTTGACTACGGTAGCGAACGGGAACAACGCGTGGCAATCCACTTGGTGGTTGATAAATGGAGAATATTTACGATTGAAAAACGCCAATGTCGGCTACACGCTTCCGGCGAAAATATTGTCGAAAACCCCGTTCAGTTCAGTATATATCTATTTGGCAGGTACAAACTTACTTACACTTAGCCACTTCAAATATGTCGATCCTGAAAGTCCGTCGGTAAGCAACGGATATTATCCGCAACAAAAAACATATAGTTTGGGTCTTAAAGTATCATTCTAATGTAGGAGAAGAAAAAAATGAAAAAACAAACAATCATAATTTTAGCAGCAGGTATTGTATTCGGCTTGGCCACGCCTGCTTGTACCGATGTGTTGGATGTGCAGAATACCAAGGATCTATCCGACGCAGCCGTTTGGAGCACGGAACGTGCCGCGGAACTATACGTTACAGCGTCGTATAAAACAATTACAGACGTGTCGCAACTGAAGAGTAATGAATCGGCGTTTTACGACAGTTATTCCGACCTCACAAAATCGACCTCGTGGGATCAATACAATCATCCTTACAACAAGGCGTTGCTGGAAGCCAATATCCAAACCGGTGGCGCAGGTCCGTTCGACTGTTGGAGCGACGCGTATGGACGTATTCGCCGCGTCAATGTGTTGTTGGACGATATCAGCCGGTATGGCGTCCCTAAATTTGGCGAAGACTGGTGCGACATCCGCCGCGCCGAAGCGCGCCTATGCCGCGCGTTTACCTATTATCGGTTGATTCGCGTCTATGGCGGCGTGGTCATCCGTACCGATATATCCGGAGTAAACGGAGGCTTGGATGACAGCGCCAATCCGGCGGACGTCAATAGAGCGCGCGCTACCGAAGCGGAAAGCTGGGATTTTGTGCTTAAAGAATTAGACTGGGCGGCTACTCATTTGCCCGATGCTTGGCCAAGCACATGGGAAGGTCGCGCCACCAAGAAAACCGCTTATGGCTTTATTTCGCGCATGGCGTTGTACGCCCATCAATGGGAAGTAGCGGCTAAAGCGGCGGAAAAAGTGAAAGAATTGGGCGGCGCGCTGGCGTTGGACTATGCCAAAGTATTTCAGGTAGATGGCGGTCAAGACAATTCGCATGAAAATTTATTCACGCTGTATTTTGCGAAAGACCCTGAATGGAATGCTCCGGACGCTCATCGGTATGACGCTTTCGTCCGTCCTTTTGGCGATATAGCGACACATAATGGAGCGGCTGTATATGGAGCACATGTGCCAACCGCCGAACTGGCGGACCTTTATGAATTTAGTGACGGAACAGCTTTTAACTGGACTACTTACTCCGCGAGTCACGCCGATCCTTACACAGACAGGGAACCGCGTTTCAAAGCAACCATACTGTATAACGGAAGCCAATGGGAAGGCAGAACCATCCAGACTTATGTAGGCGGAACAGACGGATTTATCGCTTTCACAAAAGCCGGATCAACGCAAGCGCATACATGTACCGGCTATTACTTACGTAAATATTTACAAGAAAATAATGACTTTGTGGCGAATTATAGCTACGAAGCCGACGTGGTGCTTCGTTATGCAGAAGTATTGCTGAACAAAGCCGAAGCGTATGCCGAGTGGGATTATAACCAATACAAGACACAGGCGTTGGCAGCCTTGAACGAAGTGCGCGCCCGTGTGCACTTACCGGCAAAAACCACAGCCGACGCGCCGGACAAAGAGGCTTTCATGACCTTATTACGCAAGGAACGTTGCGTGGAATTAGCCGGCGAAGGTTTCCGCTATTGGGATTTGCGCCGTTGGAAATTAGCAATGAATGTTATTAACGGTAAAAACGCGCATGGCGTAAGAATCACAAATGGCAGCCCGCTCACGTACGAAACGATAAATTGTGACGCCGCTACATTACGTATTTTCCAGGAACGGTTTTACTATTTCTCATTGCCTGATTCCGAATTGGCGAATAATAAATTATGTCTAAATAATCCTTTATGGTAATTAAAAACAAAAATAGAGCAACAATGAAAACAATAACTAAAATAGGACTATTCTTTTTAAGCGTCTCTATGGTCTTTTCGTTGTGGAGTTGCGCCGAAGCAGATCCCGAATTTGTACATACAAAGAACACTATCTCGCAAATGACCTGCAAAGCCTCGCATACGGCAGGGGCGTTCGCCTCTACCATTTTCGAATATGACAAAAACGGCGACATGGTCTCCGGGGATTTTACACAAGAAGAAGTGGAAGGCGGGTACGGCTTGATTTTATTTGCTATTTCCGCGTCGCTGCAAGCTGATGTGGATTTGACAAACATCTACCTGGTAGCCACTATAACTTACGATGAGATTATCACTCCTTCTTTGGATGGCAGGCATGACATTACCGGCGACGGCATCATTATTACTGTGAAGTCGGGAGTAGGAACAACGCGCCAATATAGAGTGAGAGGCTATTATGAGTAATGAGAATCGGAGGGATTCAACTCCTGATTTACATTCTTAATATTAAAAACAATTTGTTATGAAAAATAGAAGTTTAAAACTATATCTAATGCTTGCGGTGGCAGGCTGCAGCTTGTTGTGTGGCGCTTGCAAGGACGATGACGACCTGTCGAGTGAAGCGGAAATAATCATCTCCTTCAAAGTTAAAAATACGGCGAATGAGGTATATAACGCCGTCATCAATACCGATAACACGGTGACTATTAAAGTGTCTCCTTACCTTGACGCGACTACGGTATTGGCTGATGCTGTACCATCCTTCTACCTATCCAAAGGCGCTACGGTAAGTCCGGATCCTTCCATTCCGCAGAACTTTGCCAAAAGTGGCGGTGTGAAATATACCGTGACCGCGGAAGACCAAAAGACGAAGAGGGAATATACCGTAGGTTGGGGCATTTCCGATAAAATGCCGGAAGGTACAGGTTTCAGTTACGCGGAAATCGGCGTCAGCAAGAATTTCGATAAATTGGGTTATCCGGGTACACAGGGTGATTTCGGTCTCGCCGATTCTAAACAATATGGCGATTTGATAATGTATCCCGCGTATTGCGGCAATTATATCGTATTGCTTTCACGCGCCTATATTGACGCCGATCCTACTTCTTCGTATGGAGTGAAAGTTTTTGATAAAAACACGTTGGCTGAATCCGGTTCTCTCAACTTAGGATCAATCTCCTTGGCTAATCTGAAACTGATAACCTCCGACTATAAAGGACATTGCGTAGGTTTGGTGGTTAGTGGCGGCTCAACAGAGGTTTTCTATTGGACAGCTCCTACTTCCGCCCCTGTATCGGTGGGTAGCATTGGAATAAACATGGCGTCGACTACCGATGGTTCGGCAAACTTCCAGGTAGCCGGCGACATCACCGGCAACGCGTGGATTACAGCTTTAGCGCCACGCAACGCAAGCGGCGAACATTATCGTGTGAAAGTCACAGGCGGTCATTTGGCTTCCGACTATTCGACGGTAAGCACCGGTTATTCAAGCAGCGACTGCGGAGGTTTCCAGATGATTTCCCCATTGGATGATTCGGATCAACCAAGTTATGTGATAGGCGACGCCGAAGGTTCACCGAGCGCTAACAATTCCATTAAATGTTATGTTAATTCACGTGCCGGTTCAACCGTTGCCGTAATGCCGGGATTGTGGCAAAACATCCTGCAAGCATGGTGGGCAGGTACAGGACAAGTTTGCGCGCGAGGCACTCGCAGACCTATTGTTTCGGGTATGGTTATCAATGGCAAAAGCTATGTGGCGATAACAAGCGGCACGGCATGGTGGCACGCGGCTACCGTAATGGGCACCGACTTGTCAACGTTGTCGCATGAAAACCTAAATATCGCCGAGAGCGTAAATTCCGGTTGGAGCTATGGCAGCTATTTAGATTGGTATTGGGACGAAGGCGAAGACACCGGCTACTTAGCCGTGTGGTTTGGCCGATTAGGACTGCGTACTTATAAGCTGACTTGCTTTGAATGAATAATCACTAATTGAAAGATGAAAAAATATTTATATTTATTGTTAGTATTTGTTATCTCGTGTGCTGTCTTCGCCTGTTCGGATGGAGGCAATGACCCGGATCCGGGTACAGAGCCTGATATTCCTGTCGATCCCGGCGGCGGTCCGGGTGGAAAAGTCAATAAACCGGTACAATTGTGGATTGACGCGCATGCCAATTTCAGCCGTTTTAAGGACAAAGCGAATATTACGACCTATATGGAAAGAATGAAAGAAACCGGATTCACTGAAATTTATGTGGATGTGAAACCGGGTATCGGTTATGCGCTGTATAATAGTGATATTTTGCCGAAATTGACCAAATGGGGTACGGAAACAGTTACCCGCGACTGGGATTATTTGAGCTTCTTTATAGAAGAAGGAGAACGGTTGGGTATAGCTGTCAACGCGAGTATCTCCACACTCGGCTTCGGTATTACAGGCACACATGAAGGATTGGTTTACGATAATGACACATGGAATGGTAAAACACAGATGATTATGCTGGATCATACTAAACCGACCGTCATTACGGATATGAAAGATTATACCGGTGTGGACGCGGTGATGTTGAATCCTTGCTTGCCTGAAGTACAAGCCTTTGTTATTTCCATTGTAGCGGAAATTGTGACAAAATATCCGAAGCTGAAAGGTATTTGCTTGGATTATTGTCGTTGGTACGGCGCCAATTATGGATTTGGAGACGCTACCATCGCAGCTTATGAAGCATATACCGGAGAAAAATTAGGAAGTAATAATGATATAATTACCAATACCGGCGGTGTAGGACCCAAATACAATAAATGGATTGAATTTCGTTCCATGACGATAACCAATTTGATTACCAATATCCGGTCGAAAGTAAAATCCATAAATCCTAATATAGAGCTTCATTTATGGGCATCGGCTCATTGGACTTCACGTTATAGTGTGGGACAGAATTGGGCTAGTAAAAAGTATGTTCCCGCTGCCAGTGGTATTTATACAAGCGCCTATAACAAAACCGGTTTTGCCGACCAATTGGAAGTATTCTCTTTGGGCGCTTACGCCGATGCTATTTGGAAAGCGGAAGTTCCGGGTTCTGATTGGTCTGTGGAAAATTTTGTTAACATCTATTCCACATATACCATGGGCGATTGTAAAGTATATGGTTCTATAAATACACCCGGCTATGGGACTAACAAAATAAAGATTTCCGACGCTGTTTATTTGTGTTTGAAAAACACAGACGGATTGATGGTCTTTGAATTATCCCATGTGATTAACAATAGCCAATGGGCTGCTATCAAAGAAGGTATTGGTCGAGTGATAAAATAATATCAAGTAACTGTTTCTGTATAAGAGGCTGTTCCATACTTTTGGGACAGCCTCTCTCTTTTTTTATGCGTTTTTCTTCGGGTCTATATATTCAATTCTCAGAGACTTAATTTTACTTTTGGGACAACCTCGATTATTTTTGTAAAAAAGGGATGAAGTGAAATGTAAAATATCGTTTCAGATATTTTATAGAATCAACGTTTCTATTTATCTTTAACATGGATTATTTGGTATTTGTAAAGTAACGCGAACCAAAGTTAAAAGAACCGTTGCCAAATCGTTACCTCTCTAGAATATATACACTGTAACCAATTGACAAATAGTCTGAAAGGTCAATAGATATGCTACCTGAAAGAAATAACGAATCAAATAAACGTTACCGGGAAATTCTTACATTTATCTTTTTTCTTTTTTTGAACATATACATAAACGGCAACGCTCGCTACCGCAGCTACTAAAGTTACAGCTAAAACTTTCTTATTCATAGTAATTATATTAATTTCTTTAGATAGATAAAATATTGATATTGTTACAGGTGATTTATCAAAACAAGATATACAAACACTGCAGGAATGGCAAGTATCGTACTATCGAACCTATCTAAGATACCTCCATGCCCCGGTATCATATTCCCTGAATCTTTTACACCTAAAGTACGTTTAATAAGAGATTCGAACAAATCGCCCCATGTGCCAAAAACAACTGTTATAGCAGAAAATCCTATCCATGCTAGGATAGACAAGTTAGGATAAAAATGAGCGAATATAAGTGACGAAGCCATCGAAAACACAGCACCCCCGATGAATCCCTCCCAAGACTTTTTAGGAGATATGCGCTCAAACAAACGATGCTTCCCTAAAGCCATACCTGTAAGATAGGCAAAAGAGTCATTGACCCATATAAAGACAAATAATGCAAGTACATATACAGAATGATAACTAGCCGGTTCGTATGCAAATACAAGATAGTTGGTCAATGCAAAAGGCACAGCGATATACACTTGCCCTAGAATAGAGTACGCCAGCGAATGAATAGGATTTTGTCTTTTCAGATATAATTCGCTTACAAATAATATAAGTAAATAGGAAACATAGGGAACGAACACGACGAACGAACTCCCTAAAGCCGCATAATAAAATCCTCCCAGAACAAGTGCAAATCCTCCTAAGATATTCCATGTGCGCACAATCGGAACTTTAGCTTTTTTCTCTATTAATCCGTAAAATTCGTAAAGTAACAACGCTGTTATAAGAGAAAAAACGATGGCAAAAGTATACTGGTTTATAAGCATTCCGCCAACCAGAATGGCAATAAATATAATTCCTGACAAGATGCGGACAACGATATTCGGTAGTTTCAAGGCGTTTAATTTTTTATTAAGTTGTTGACAAAAGTAGTAAAAATAGGAGTATTATATAAATTCTATTTAAAAATTCAAAGATTCAAAGATTCAAAGATTCAAAGATTCAAAGATTTAAAGATTCAAAGATTAGCCGTTAGCTTATAGCCTTTGTCGCTTTGCGCCATTGGCACATTGGCACATTGGCATATTGACTAATTTGCTACTTACTCGCGAAGCGAGTTTAACTACTGATTCGCATTATTTATATAACAATATAGATTTCAATTTCTTTCGTTTCTCAGGGGTCAGATTCAATTCTTTCAGCATGTAATCTTCAACCGAACCACTCTTTTCACGGATACACGATATGCCGTATCTCAAATATGCCAAGTCTGTTTTTGTAAGCATGGTAAATGTCTCTTGTCTCGATTCAGATAGACTGTCAGCTCCTTTTACAAGCTTTGTTCTATCAATGCCTATATCCGATGCCATATAATCATCTTCTATTTCATCCATAGGTACATCCAATGCTTTAAATAGAAAGTATGTGGCTAACCCCGATTGGTCTTTTCCCAAATAGCAATGGTACACAAGGGGATAGTTATTCTCATCGCACAAATAATCAAAGAAGGTGGCATACTCTTTAGCAAAATTATTCACCATATCTCTATAGGTATCCTGAGTATAAACAATGGCGTCTCCACGTAAAAACTGTCCAGCCATAATTTTTTGAGAAATAGCACTATAGCCATTATATACTATCGGAATACGGATATTATTGACCTTAGTATACTTTTCCACCACTCTTCTTGTTGCATCTGCAGATTTTAAATCGATCGAGGTTTTAATCCCCAGATTATCTAACTCAAGGCTATCGCGGGATGTCATTTTATAGAAACTTCCCGATCGGAAGATTTTCCCCCATCGTATCCGATGGTTTTCACTTGTCAGATATCCTCCAATGTCACGGAAGTTCTGGATACTGTCTAACTCGAAAAAACGGTTTGTTATTGTACCTGACGTAGTCCCGGCAAGCTTTATTTGAAAGAATTTTCTCTTTTCCACATCACCCGAATCATTCTTAACAACTGCTATATAGTCATTTGAGTTTGCCACAAATTCGGGTACCGATGGGAACACACTGTCGTTATCCGATACAAAGATTTCAACAGGAACATTATCCATATCAGGATATATTTCCCATTTCAATACATAATTACCTTTCCGGTCTTTCTCGCACAGAACGGTTAAAGACGGGGTAGAGGCACAATTACAAAACAGAATAATACTAGCAGCACTAAAAAGTAATTTAAGCTTCATACACATAAAATCAACTATCCGGACCAACACTATTATAACAAAGATACATTAGTATCGAATGCTTTTCAATACCCTGTATTCTTTTTGCAAAGATTTACCTTTTTTTCACACTTCAAATACATTTAACAATACAATACCAACTAATTGCTTATATTTGTTTTCTTTAATGAAAAATAGTTGCCGCATAACAAGACAATTTAGTGTTAATGGGTAAGGTTATTCAAAAAGTTTATATAATAAAAGATAAACAGACCAAAGCTACAAGTCTCGATATAGAGACTGAAAAGTATTGGGAATTATATGCTGGCACTTCATTTGAGAGCATAGATAAAACAGCTCCTATACTGACAGGTAATGGCAGTGGTATTTTCCCTCTCAATGTGAGCAGCTCTAGCCGCACTTATTTTGAACTGGTTAGTGAAACGGAAAGAATATTATTGGCCGAAAGGCATTTACCCATGGCAGGAGGTTATAATTTTCGCGATCTGGGAGGTTTCAAAACAAAGGAAGGAAGATATACAAAATGGGGAAAATTGTTCCGGGCAGACGAATTATCCAATCTCACAGAAGAAGATCTCAAATACCTGTCCGGCATCCCGATAACATCAGTTATAGATTTCAGGGCGCAAAGCGAAGTAAAACGTTCTCCGGACAAGCTTCCGCATACTGTTCATTTCACATATCCTATAGCCATCACTCCCGGGAATCTAAGCAGTGAAGGAATTCAGGCAAATTTACTCAGCACGAATATAGATACTCAGATGAAGTACATGAACCGTTTGCTAGTAAGCGATCCTGCCTGTGTAAGAGCCTTCCGCATATTTTTTGCCATAGTACAGAACAATCTGAGCGCACCTCTTATATTTCATTGTTCGGCAGGAAAAGACAGGACCGGTATGGCGGCAGCTCTTGTCCTATACTCTTTGGGTGTAGACGAACAGACGATCATGGAAGACTATTTGTCGTCGAAAATATATTTAAGTGACAAGTACGATGCGTTTATAGCAAAATATCCACGTGCAGAATCTATATTTACAGTAAAAAAAATGTTCTTGCAGGCAGGTATCAATCAGATAAAAAGAGATCACGGATCTGTGATGGATTACCTCACCAAAGTACTAAAAGTAGACATTGTGAAAATGAGAAGACTTTACCTTCAATAAAACTACTGTTTTCAACTCTTATTAATTTCACAAAAAAATCCTTAGCTTTGCTATATTAATATTTTAAACGAAAATCTTATGAAATATTATTGGGGACTAATTTTCCTAGTATTTACCGGAGCAACTCAACTTTCCGCTCAAAGCACGGTTAAGATGAGCGCGGTAAAAGGCAATGACTATGGAGTAGCTTATTCTTTACCCAAAACCTCTATTACAGTATCCGTAAAATATACAAAGACTACGCGAAAGGCCGGGCAGTTCTATCAATACGCCGAACGTTACCTGAGTATCTCAAACCCTATAATAGAAAACAGTACAATTTACTCCATCGATAATATTGATGCTGCTACACAAGGTGTTGTTGATAAAGACAAATCCTACCTGGTAGAATTCCGCTCAAATACAACTACTCCATTTGTAACACTGACAAAAGACGGACTGATATGTGCTATCAATAACGATTATACTTTCCCGAAGGAAGAAGTAACAGAAGCCACTCCTACCCCGTCAAGTTTCACATCTGATCCCCGTAGTTTTTTATCGGAAGAGATATTGAGGGCAGGTTCTACGGCTAAACAAGCGGAGTTGATCGCCAAACAAATATACCGTTTACGGGAAAGCCGGAATAATATCCTGACAGGAGAAGCCGACAATATGCCTCCTGACGGAAATGCCTATAAACTGGTAATGACACAACTCGAAGAACAGGAAAGAGCTTTAACGGCAATGTTTATCGGGACTGAAAGTGTGGAGACCGGTTCGAAAGCATTTACTATTGTTCCGGATAAAAAAGACATCGAAAACAGGGTTATTTTCCGATTCTCTTCTAAGCTTGGCATTGTTGACGCGAACGACCTGTCCGGCGCTCCGGTTTACTTTACTCTGAAAAATAAAGACCCGCGCGTTGAGCAGATACTCACCCCTAAAGAAGAAAAAGAAATGGAGAAGAAGTTTTCGGCAGGAATAATCTACAATATCCCGAATAAAGCTGCATTGCAAATTTCTTATAACGGAAAAGACTATGTAAGAAAAGAATGTGACATCGTACAATACGGAGTACAGGATGTCCTAACTCCTAAAATGTTCGACAACAATAAAATGCCGGTAAAGGTTATCTTCTATCCTGACATGGGCGCTATCAAGCAAATAATACAGTAACTCACCAGAGGGTGTGTCAAAAGATGGAGTTCCCGTCATTGCGAGGGCGATAGCCCGAAGCAATCCATTAATAATCAACACTCTGGATTGCTTCACTTCGTTCGCAATGACGAAAAAAATGACCTTTTAACACACCCTCTTTCGATATTTATATGGGATTAGAAATAGAACGGAAATTTTTGGTGAAAGGAGATTTTAAACAATACGCTTATAAAAAAGAAGTTATTGTTCAGGGCTATCTGTCGTCTATCCCCGAACGAACAGTCCGCGTCAGGATAAAAGGGGAAAAAGCGTATCTCACAATAAAAGGGATCAGCAACGCGTCGGGATTATCTCGCTACGAATGGGAAAAAGAAATTCCTTTACATGACGCTCGGGAGTTAATAGATATATGCGAACCGGGAATAATAGATAAAGTCCGCCATTATATTAAGAATGATAACTATACTTTCGAAGTCGACGAATTTCACGGTGACAATGAAGGTTTGGTGATGGCTGAAATAGAACTTTCGGATGAAGCCGACATTTTTGAAAAACCCGATTGGCTTGGGGATGAAGTTACCGGAGACGAGCGTTACTACAACTCATATTTGAGTCAGAAACCGTACACTAAATGGTGACCGGATGATTGATACAGAAGTAAAAGTCCACGATAATTTTTCGCTGGAATTCAAAATCGGGTTTATTCCCGATAAGGATAATCCGAAAGACGTTAATCAATTCAGGATTAACAGTTGGATATTTGTACCAAATAGTCTGGATATTAACCGGTCAACATACAAGAAAACAGATTTCTACAGGGATGTGAATACCAATATTCGTCTGATTACTCCGGTCTATTCTCTGGAAGAAATCCTAAAAGCCGGACGCGGCCCTTTGCCAAGATTACAAAAGGCATTAGATGATCTGGTTATAAATCCGACGGACGAAATTAAAACAGAGAGCTTTGTATATCAGGTAAAAATGTTCGTCTGTATTGTAAAAAGCGCTCTTCGCCGCCATGTACAGATCATACGCGACACATCTGCCGACGAAGAGATTATCTCACACATAGAATCCTTTATTCATGATGTAAGAGAAATAGCCCTTCAGTACCGTGAGAAATGGGAAGAACTGACAAAGACAGATATATCGAAACAACAACGGGATTATTTTCTTTTCGGCGACGATTTTCTTGGAAATATAATAGAGCAGTATTCGTTTGAGATAATGCGCCAATTGTCAGGCAATAAAAAGGTGTTTGAAAAAATAAAGCCCGGACTTTATAAATTGTTGGAGGACGAAACAGCCCACAAAAGAAAAAGAGGGTTTATGCTTCTCGAAAAAGAGGACACAAAGCATAACAGCCTGGTTATAACCCAGCGTAATGTCCTGAAAAAATTTGTAGAGAGCGACCTGTTTTTACAAATCATAAAGAAAAAAGACGGAGCTTTGGCCGAGCAGGTTTACTATAGTATAGCTGCCGGTATTGCCATGATTTTCGCGACTGTGATCTCTTTCTTTGCAACACAACGCTTCGGTAATTTCACCACTGACCTTTTCGTTATCCTGGTGTTCAGCTATATGTTTAAAGACCGCATAAAGGATATAACGCGCTATTATTTCACGTCCAAACTGAGTAAAAAATACTTTGACACGAAATTGAAATTGAGTATTCGCAAACAAGAGATCGGCTGGATGAAAGAAGGCTTTGACTTCATCGAAGAGAGTAAACTTCCGGATGAAGTACGCAGCATAAGAGCCAGGTCTCCACTAGTTGAAGCCGAGAACCAAGTGTATGATGAAAAAATCATATTGTACCGGAAATGGGTTAGCTTGTCGAAAGAAGATATTGAGGAATATAAAGAATATCGTTTGTCGGGAATTAATGATATCACCAGATTCAGTTTATTGCACTATACTCAGAAAATGGATAACCCGTTTATCCCCCTCTATATACCGGACAAAGAAAACGGGCTTGCGGCTATGGAAGGCAACAAGATATATTCCCTTTACTTTATCATACAGTGCCAATCGGACAGCGATGAATATTACCGAAAATACCGGATATTGTTCAACCGGAACGGTATAAGCGATGTAAGCGAATTAAATTAGAAAAGTAACAATAAACAGAATGAACAAGTTAACTATCATAAAAGTAGGAGGCAAGATTGTAGAGGAAGAACAGTCTTTACAACAATTATTAAAAGATTTCGCCCAAATAGAGGGATACAAAATACTGGTACATGGAGGCGGACGCTCAGCGACAAAGTTAGCTGAACGCCTGGGCATAGAAAGCCGGATGGTAAACGGGCGGAGGATAACCGATCTGGAAACACTCCAAGTGGTGACGATGGTATATGGCGGATTGGTGAATAAAAACATTGTCGCCAAACTGCAAGCGCTGGGTATAAACGCCTTAGGACTTACCGGAGCAGACATGAATATGATGCTTTCCGATAAAAGACCGGTTAAAGATATAGATTACGGCTATGTAGGTGATGTAAAAAAGGTAAACATTGACATCCTATCCTCTCTCATACAACAAGGTATAATTCCTGTTTTAGCGCCGTTAACCCACGATGGAAAGGGGAATATATTGAACACGAATGCCGATACAATAGCCGGAGAAACAGCGAAAGCATTGGCTCAGGTATTTGATGTGAGCTTAGTTTATTGCTTCGAAAAGAAAGGGGTACTAATGAATGAGAAGGATGATGACAGCGTTATTCCTCAAATAAATAAAACCGAATTTGAACGGTTCGTCGAGCAAGGTGTTATTCAGGGTGGAATGATCCCGAAGCTGGAGAATGCTTTCAACTCGATAGAAGCCGGAGTAAAGGAAGTGATTATTACCAGCGCCGCGGAATTAGGAAAGAACACAGGAACACGCATTAATGGAGAATAAATTCTATAAGGAATTCGGGGGATTACTCACGAAACATTTCCCGTATAAGGTTCAGAAAATATCGATCAACGCCGGTTTCACTTGCCCGAACAGGGACGGGTCGAAAGCCGTAGGAGGTTGTACATATTGTAACAATCAAAGTTTCAGCCCGGGATATGGAGGGAAACAGCGTTCCGTAAGCGACCAGCTACGCGATGGCATTGCTTTCTTTTCCTACAAGTATCCCGAAATGAAATATCTGGCCTATTTTCAGTCTTACACAAACACGTATGACAGCATCGATAAGCTGATCTCCCTGTATGAAGAAGCTTTGGCTTACCCCGGTGTCGTAGGATTGATCATCGGCACACGTCCCGACTGTATGCCGGATGAATTGTTGGATTATTTCGCAGAACTAAACAGACGAACTTTCCTCATCATAGAATATGGACTCGAATCTACATTAGATTCTACCTTAGAGTTTATCAACAGGGGGCACACACATGCGGAGAGCGTCGCTGCAATAGAAAAAACGGCATCGAAGGGCATTTATACAGGAGCTCACCTGATATTAGGCCTGCCTCACGAAAGCAGGGAGCAGGTACTGGCTCATGCCGGAGTCGTATCAAAACTTCCATTAACTACATTAAAGTTACATCAATTACAGCTCATCAAAGGAACGGTAATGGCGAAGCAGTACAGGGAACACCCTGAGTGGTTCAACCTGTTCGAAGTAGATGATTATATCGATCTGTGTATCGATTTTGCTGAAAGACTGAATCCTGATTTTATTATTGAAAGATTTATATCGCAATCTCCGAAACAACTGCTGATAGCTCCCGATTGGGGTTTAAAGAACTTTGAATTTACAGCAAAAATATGGAAGCGTTTTGCCGAAAGGGAGACGTGGCAGGGGCGACTGTATGAAAATAAAGGGTAACCTATGGCAGGGCACGAAAATCATTCCATCTGGGTTGCTTCGGGCAAAACTCTACCAAGGACGTATCAAAGACCTTTTGAGACACCCTTATTTTATATATTTGAATTGGTGGTTTTATTATCTTACTATTATTTTTTGAGCAGATTTGCCCGCCTTTAATATGTATAACCCTTTCGGCAGGTCGATATAACAGCTTCCAAAACACGTTTTGAGATTAATGCTGGTTACTTTTACCCCTAAGATGCTATACACTTCCAGATAGCCGGATGTAGGTACATTCTCCATTTTTATTTTGGTGGTATTATTTATGTTTACCTCCAACGTTGTGGTATTGTCCGATGGCTGGTCTGTAATAGAAAAACCGTTCACCGGAAAATCCACACCTTTCGAATTAGCTTGAAAAGAGATTCCTGTGAACAAGATAAGGAACAATATATACTTGAATTTTCCCATTATCGATACTACTGACAAAGGCAAATATAGGTATTAAAGATTATAAAATACTAAAAAACAGGAAAAAAATACATGAGTTCACAATTTTTCACGAAGTCCTTCGTTAGCGAGTATTGTATTTTCGAAAATTTCCATTGCTTCACTCAGTAATACCTTATTATCCGGATAGCGAGCCGAAAAATGTCCCAGCATTAATTTTTTCACATTCGCCCGTTTTGCTATCTCTGCCGCCTGGCTGGCTGTGGAATGGCCTGTTTCGCGTGCCCGTGCCTTATCCGAAGCCGCGAATGTAGCTTCGTGATACAACATGTCGACTCCCTCGATGATAGGTATTATTTTTTCGTTATAAGCTGTATCGGAGCAATAGGCATACGAGCGCGCCCGTTCGGCAGGTGTTGTAAGCCTTGCATTAGGAATAATATCTCCTTCCTCAGTAATAAAATCAGCCCCTTGTTTAATTTTAGCCAGTTCTTTTATCGGAATATTATAAAACTTGATTAAGTCGGGTATTAAATGCGCTTCTTGCTGTTTTTCCTGAAATAAAAAGCCTGCACAGGGTACGCGGTGTTTTAGCGGAATAGTTCTCACCGTTACAGAACGGTCTTCGTATATAATTTCGCTTTTTCCAGGATGGAATGTCTGTATTCTTACTTGGAAAGGATGGTCTTTACAAAAAAAATCGATTTCGGGACGAAGTATTTCTTCTAATCCCGGAACAGAATGAATAACTAAATCGCCTGTCCGCCCCAAGAGGCCTAGCGTTGAAATCAGCCCTATCAATCCGAAACAATGGTCGCCGTGCAGATGCGATATAAATATTTGTGTCAGCCGCCCAAAGCGGAGTTTGCTTCTTCTCAATTGTAATTGCGTTCCTTCTCCGCAATCTATCATAAATAGTTTGTCCCTTACATTTATTATCTGCGATGAAGGGTTATGGCGTGTAGTGGGCGTTGCCGAACCGCACCCCAATATGTCGATTTCGAATTTTTCCATTATTCAATGTGTATCAGCTTATGCAATTGGAGGCTTAAACGCCATTCAGGGTGTTGTTTTATCAGTTCGACGCAATATGCGACATTATCTTCGTTCATTTTATCGGCATCGAATATAGGACTTAAAAAATAATTGTCAGCTTTTGGAAAAACCGAGATGTCGGGAATCGTATCGCCCTTTTTTACCGGTATTCTGATCTCATTTACCTCAGGTATGCGCGATTTGATGGATTCGTAGTCCTGCTTTGGGCTACAGGCTATATAATCTATCAGGGAAGGGGCTCTTCGCGTGCCATTTGTTTCAATAGCTTGTTTGTATCCTTTTTCGCGGAAGAAAGCAAGGTGCCGGTCTTTTAATTGGATTGTCGGTTCGCCTCCCGTCCAGATAATCCACTTGCAAGGATACTGCCCGATCACGTCCAATATTTCCTCTAAGGTCATATCGTCACCTCCGGCAAAATCGGTGTCGCAAAAACTACATGCCAAATTGCACATGGTCAACCGGATGAATATAGAAGCCTCTCCATTCCGTCCACCTTCACCTTGCAGAGAATAAAATATTTCATTTACTGTCAGCTTCATAAACAGCAGTTGTTTTTGGTGTTTCGGATACCTCTATGGCGTATAATTCGGGGATGTCTTTTTTGAATACATCATATAGATGTTTTGCTATGTTTTCGGCTGTAGGATTAAATGCGAAGATGTCATTCAGATGCTTGTGATCAAGCTCTTCGTCAATATATTTTTTAACACTATCCAATTCTCTGTAATCTTTTACAAAGCCTGTATTATTCAGTTCACCTGCTCTTAGGTGAACAGAAATCACATAGTTGTGTCCGTGCAAACGCGAACAAGGGTGTTCTTGAGATAGCCCCTCAAGAATATGTGAAGCTGAAAATGAAAACTGTTTACTTATTTTGTACATTATGCTTATACTATTTTTTTCTGAAAACAGATGCTGCTCTCAATATGTTCATACTGTCCATAGTTGGGTATGTTGGAATAACCATTTTTCTCATAAAGTTTTATTGCATCAGGAAATTTTCGTCCGGTTTCGAGAATGCAAAATTTTCCGCCAAGTTCTTTGCTCCATTTTTCTAATTCATTCAAAATACGGGAAGCAATACCTTTTTTCCTATATTCATTCAGAACAAACTTTTATTTCAAAAAGTCTTCAAAATAACGGGTTATATGTTCATGCAAATGCACTCTGTCATGCCCTGTCATGTTGTGTCCATGTCCCGGATAGATGAAAAAGTCGGGATGAGTCCCTTTCTTTATTGCAGAATCCAGGAAATTCAAGCTCTGTTGCATAACAACAGTCGGGTCTTCATCTCCGTGTATAATCATCAGTCGTCCTTTCAGGTCTCCTGCACGGTTTATCATACTCGATTCTTCGTATCCCGTGGGATTTTCTTGCGGACTGTCCATATAACGTTCACCGTACATTATTTCGTAATACTTCCAGTCGGTTACAGGGCCTCCGGCAACGCCTGCTTTGAATGTTTCCGGATGGCGGAGCATCAGGTTCAGAGTCATAAATCCTCCATAGCTCCACCCATGTACTCCGATCCGGTTTGCATCTACATAAGGTAAAGATTTCAGATATTCTACTCCTGTCATCTGATCTTGCGTTTCTATTACTCCGAGTTGGCGATGTGTGATGTTTTCGAAATTTATACCTCTGTTGCTCGTGCCCCTGTTGTCGAGTGTGAATACAATATAACCTTTTTCCGCCATGTAGACGTCCCATCCGCGGGCTTGTCCCAACCATGAATTATCCACCAATTGCGAATGAGGGCCACCGTATACATAAACCACTACCGGATATTTTTTGTTCGGGTCGAAGTTTAAAGGCTTAACAATACGGTAATATAGGTCTGTCTGTTTGTCATTTGCCTTTAACGAACCCAATGTTATTTCAGGCAACAGAACGTTTCCGTAAGGGTTTTTTGCCGCATGGAATATATATGTTTTATTCGATTTAGTATCTGTGATAGCTACTTTTCCCGGATTATTCTGTGAAGTGTAAGAATCGCAAATGTATTTTCCTGATGCACTCAAGATAGGATAGTGGACGCCTTCTTCTTTCGATAGCTGTTCTTTTTTGCCATTTTTCAGGTTGATTTTATAGATATGTTTTTCTATCGGGCTTGCTTCGGTTGATACGTAAAACAGGTTTTCCCCTTTTTCATCAAAGCCAATCACAGAGGTTATATCCCAATTGCCGGCGGTTATCTGTTTTAACTGTTTTCCTGTTGTGTCGTACAAATACAAATGGTTGAAGCCATCTCTTTTGCTCAACCATAAGAACTTATCCGGCGCGTTTTTAAGGAATAAGACCGGTTTCTCGGGCTCTACATACTTCTTATGTGTTTCCAGAAACAGAGTAGTTTGCAGCTTTCCTGTTGTGGCGTCATAGCTTCTTAAATAGCAAGAATCTTGGCCTCTATTGATTTCTGCAACATAGATATTTTTTTCGTCAGGACTCCAAGCTATGTTTGTCAGATATTTTTCTTTTGGCGTTCCTGTATTTAAAAAAACGGTCTGCCGGGTTGCCGGATTATATACGCCAACTGTGACATGATGGCTTTTCATTCCCGCCATCGGATACTTTATGTCTTTCAATTTAGCCACACGCGCCGAAACGTCTACAAGAGGGTAGTCTGTAACCATTGTTTCATCCATCCGGTAAAAAGCAAGCAAATTACCTTTTGGAGACCAGAAAGTTCCTCCGTTGATACCAAATTCATTTCGATGTACCGATTGTCCGGATACGATGCCTTTGTCACTATCGTTTGTTACCGCGTATTCTGTCCCATCGGGAGATTGTATGTATAAATTGTTCTCTTTGGTATATGCCAGATATTGGTTTCCCTCCGACAAATCATGATTGCTCATACCGGAAAAAGAAGAGAATGTAGCTGTAATCTTTTTCTCAACATAGTCGTACAAATATATTTTTTTCGGCGAAACGATCATCAGGTCATTAGATGATGCTGATACCGGCTGAATCCCGGCCAGGCTTTTTGGCAGTTCATCGCCATCTAATTGTAAATTAGCATTGATGTCTTTCAGGGTAAACAGCGTTTGCGGTTTTTCTTTTTCGGTAAGTGGGACGATTATGACAGAATCACCCTTTGTATATGTTAGTTGATCGCCATACCAGGATAACCGGCGCGGCATTTCGGCACGATACTTGCTGTATGTTTTTCCGCCCGGAATGAGGTCTTCTAATGTGAGAGGAATGTCTTGACTATATGATTTCATCGGCAGCAAAAAACTTATAGCTAAAAATAAAAAGTTAAAATATTTCATGTCTTTTGGCGTTTTAGATGGACAAAGATAGTGAAATTCTGTTTTGTCAACTTTTTTAGTGCATGTAAACAAGCGGGATATGCCATCTTTGTTGATGTTAATGGGTTTCGAAAAGTTTAAATTAATTATTTTTAGAACAAATTTATTTTTTTAAACGTTTATAAAATAAACACTATATTTGTACGTTATTAGGTGTAAGGGGAAATGTTTATTATAAATTTAAGGTAATGATTAAATCAAATATATCTTTCTATACAGGGCTGTTCTTTGTGTTTCTTGTACTGTTTTCTTGTAACAGGAAAACATCTACTTTTGAAATAACGGGAAAACTAGACAATATCTCAGGTAATTATTTCTTTATATCTCATGAAGAGGGTGATTCGCTTATTGTTGATACGATCCCTGTTTCTTCCAAAGGAGAGTTTTCTTTCTCCGGTGCAGTCGATACTTTAACCGAAATGTCACTGTATTTTAATCAAAATACAAAAGTCACATATTTGCTTGTAAATAAAGGCTGGAGCGTAGAACTGAAAGGAGATGTTTTATATCCGGACTTGATAAATATAAAAGGAGGAGATGTAAATGATGATTTGACAGCTTTTAAAAGTAAAAATAAAGATTTGTTGAAATCGCGAGCCGATATTGCTGCTTCCAGTAATGATAGCGCGGCGGTAAAAGATTACGTGGTTGAACTCAAAAATATCAACTTTGAGTTATCCAATATTGCTGCAAATTATGTCAAGGACAATCCGGACAAAATTGCCAGTGTTATGCTGATTAATACTTTCTTTAAGGATGAGTCGTCAATCCCCCGTTTAGACGAAAATCTTGATTTGCTAAAAGGGAAAGCTGCTGATTTTCCCCTCACTGCCAATTTGAAGCGTTTCAGGGATAAAGTCAAAATGTCTGCAATCGGAGCTGTGGCACCCGGATTTTCGATGGAAGATACGAAAGGAAAGAAAATAAATCTTTCCGATTACCGGGGAAAATATGTGTCTCTCTCATTTATATCTACAACTTGCAAGGTCTGTATCTCAGAAAAAGAAGAAGCCGTAAAGGTGTACAATGAATTGAAGCCAAAGAAATACAATATTGAATTTATAACTATTGTAAAAGACATAGAAGATGCCTCGGTAGATAGTATAGCAAATTCTGTAAAGTGGCCGCTTTTGCCGGTAAAGGGAGGTTGGTCTGCTAATCTATTCGATACATATTATATTAGAGAGATACCATACAATATACTTATCTCACCTACAGGGGTTATTCTCGATAGAGATTATCCCATTCTTGACATACCTAAGAAAATGGAAGAGTATCGTCAAAATTAGTATTCTATCTTTCTTTTTTTTATATTTGTTCCGATAACAAAGTTCAACTACACCATACACTAATAAATGCTAATAAAGATTTTTGGAGCCGCGGTTCAAGGCATAGAAGCGACTTTAATTACTATAGAGGTAAATTGCTCGAAAGGTATAAAATTTATGCTTGTCGGATTGCCGGATGCTTCGGTGAAAGAAAGCCATGAACGTATCGTTTCGGCATTACAAGTCAACGGTTATAAATTCCCCCGTCAACAGATTGTTATAAATATGTCTCCGGCCGATATAAGGAAAGAGGGGACTGCCTATGATTTGCCATTGGCTATAGGGATTCTGGCTGCTTCGGAAGGTGTCAAACAAGACAGTTTAGAGGATTATATAATAATGGGAGAACTGTCTTTGGACGGAAGTATTTTACCGATAAAAGGGGTTCTGCCTATTGCCATAAAAGCCCGTGAGCTTGGATTTAAAGGAATAATACTCCCGAAGAAAAATGCCCGGGAAGCTGCGGTTGTCAATAATTTAGATGTATATGGAGTTGACCACATCTGTCAGGTAGTAGATTTTTTTAATCAGGAAACTACTCTCGAGAAGGTTGTTGTAGATACAAGAGCTGAATTTTATGATGCGCAACAGTTATTCGAGTTTGACTTTTCTGATGTCAAAGGACAAGAAAATGTAAAACGGGCGTTGGAAGTCGCGGCCGCCGGAGGGCACAACCTCATTATGATAGGGCCTCCGGGGGCAGGCAAATCGATGATGGCTAAACGTATGCCCTCTATTTTGCCGCCATTTACTTTACACGAAGCCCTGGAAACTACCAAGATACATAGTGTAGCCGGGAAGATCGGTACGGAAACATCATTAATGGCTCGCAGGCCGTTCCGAAGTCCGCACCATACGATATCGGATGTGGCGTTGGTGGGAGGGGGAAGCTTTCCTCAACCGGGAGAAATAAGCCTGGCTCACAATGGGGTGTTGTTTTTGGATGAGTTACCGGAATTTAGCCGGAACGTATTGGAAGTTATGCGTCAGCCCTTAGAGGATAGACAGATTACAATCTCGAGATCGAAATTCACTGTTGAGTATCCGGCCAGCTTTATGCTTGTTTCGTCGATGAACCCATGTCCATGCGGTTATTACAATCATCCGGAGAAAGAATGTGTTTGTCCGAATGGCGCTGTACAGAAATACCTGAATAAAATCTCGGGGCCGTTATTGGACCGGATAGATATTCATATAGAAATTGTACCCGTTCCTTTTGATAAAATATCTGATAAAACACCGGCGGAAGCTAGCAGTCACATTCGAGATAGAGTGATTCGCGCGCGGGAAATTCAAATAGAACGATTTAAAGAAGAGGACGGTATCCATTGTAATGCGCAAATGAATCCTAAATTGCTGTCTAAATATGCTTCTCCGGACAATTCGGGGTTGGATCTGTTGAAGAAGGCAATGGATAGGTTTAACCTGTCGGCAAGGGCATATGACCGTATACTGAAAGTGTCCAGGACGATTGCAGATTTGGACAATTCTGAAAAAATATTACCAAAACATTTGGCAGAAGCGATTAATTACCGAAATTTGGACAGGCAAACATGGGCCAATATGTAATACTAATTTTATAAGGAATTATCATGAAATTTACACAGTTGAGCAATTCTATTTTCGAAAAGGTAATTAACGATTACCATAAAACGGATAACGTTGATACCCCGATTAATAATCCGTATCCGGAAAAGACAATCGAGTTTTATCTGTATCTGAAAAACTGGATAGATACTGTTCAATGGCATTTTGAAGATATTATAAGAGATCCTGAAATAGACCCGGGTGAAGCGCTTATTTTAAAACGGCGTATCGATAAATCAAATCAGGATAGGACTGATTTGGTGGAATTAATTGATAGTTACTTTTTGGATAAATATAAAAATGTGAGCGTATTATCCGATACACGTATAAATACAGAAAGTCCGGCATGGGCTATAGATCGTCTGTCGATTCTGGCTCTTAAAATATATCATATGCGCCAGGAGGTTGAGCGTAAAGATACAGATGAGCAACATAGATTGCAGGCAACGCAAAAGCTGAATGTACTGCTTAGTCAACAAGTAGATCTTTCTACAGCTATAGAGGAGCTTTTACAGGATATTGAATCAGGACATAAATATATGAAGGTCTATAAACAAATGAAGATGTATAACGACCCATCATTAAACCCTGTTTTGTATGGTAAATCTCAAAATAGTTAATTTTTTATGTGGAAAACTTCCATATTTAATCTATTATGGCTAAAATATTAGTAATCCGGATTTCCTCCTTTGGCGATGTGGCAATGCTTGTGCCTGTCATTAGCTCTGTTGCTGCAAAATATCCCCAGGATCGTTTTTCTGTAATGACGCGTAAGGCCTTTGCACCGCTTTTTGAGAATTTAGGATTTAACATAAATGTACTACCTCTTGATATTAAGGGACGACATAAGGGAGTGTCAGGCTTGTTTCGCACTACACGAAGAGTATCTACCTTGGGCTTTTCACATGTGGCGGACGAACACGACGTTTTAAGGTCGAAAGTGATCCGTTTCTTTATGCGGATGACCGGTCGAAAAGTAGTCGCTATCGATAAGGGACGGAGAGAGAAGAAAGAAATGATTGGAAGCAAAGTTCTTGAACCGCCATTGAAGCATATGATGCAACGCTATCAGGATGTGTTTGATAAGTTAGGATTTCCTGCTCCGATGACATTTAATAATATCTTTGATTTCGTTCCTCGCGATTTTACAAAGCTAAAGAGCATTGCACAATCGAAAGATGGGAAATGGATAGGAATAGCACCTTTCTCTAAACATAAAGGAAAAATATATCCTTTAGACAAAATGGAGAATGTGGTGAAAAAGCTATCAGAAAAAGCGGATATTACAATTTTCTTATTTGGTGCAGGGAAAGAGGAAGAAAGAGTAATCTCTTTATGGGCATCAAAATATCCAAAAGTAGTAAATACGATGGGTAAGCTGAATTTGGAAAGAGAACTTTTACTTATGTCTTATCTGGATGTGATGCTTTCTATGGATTCGGCAAATATGCATTTAGCTTCATTAGTTCAGGTTCCGGTTGTTTCAATATGGGGTGCGACTCATCCTTCTCTGGGCTTCTATGGATTCAGGCAAAATATAGATGATGCTGTTCAGATAAACCTAGAATGCAGGCCATGTTCCGTTTTTGGAGACTTGCCTTGCGAAAGGGTAGACTATGCCTGTCTTGGGAGAATAACGGAAGATATGGTTGTTGATCGGATAGATCGACTATTAGAAAGAGGAAACCCATGAAAATAGCAATTCTTTCTCCGTTCTATCCTTATCGGGGAGGTTTAGCGCAACTAAATGCCCGGTTGTACACCGAATTGGGCAAACGAAATGAAATGAGGGCTTTCTCATTTACCACACTATATCCTGATTTTCTTTTTCCGGGGAAGACACAATATGTATCCGAAAACGATTCCGTCACCATTGTCGAAAGCGAACGAATACTGAATACTGTCAATCCATTTACTTATATCAAAACGGCCGGGGCGATAAACAAATACTCACCGGATATTCTTATTATACCTTATTGGATGTCCTTTATGGCTCCGGCATATGGTACAATATGCCGTTTGTTGAAAAAAAAGATAAAGATTGTATCTCTTGTACATAATGCGATACCACACGAACGGACACTGATAGATAAACCCTTGGCCCGGTATTTTTTTAGCGGGTGCGATGCGTTTATCGTGATGAGTGAACCTGTACAAAAAGATTTGTTATCATTACGTAAGAACGCAAAAATACAGCTGCAACCTCATCCCATATATGATCATTATGCCGGGCGTATCGATCGATCAGAGGCATGTGACCGGCTCGGAATAAAGAAAGATAAAAAGAATCTCCTGTTTTTTGGACTAATCAGGGATTATAAAGGATTAGACGCCTTGATTGAATCGATGAATTCTCTGGATGACAGCTATCAGTTGATTATAGCCGGAGAAAGCTATGGTAGTTTCGACCGGTATAATAAATTAATTAGCGAGTCTTTGAGGAAGGATAATATTGTGGTATTTGAGCAATACATACCCGATGAAATGGTTTCCATTCTTTTTTCTGCAGCCGATGTATTGGTATTGCCTTATCGCTCGGCTACTCAAAGTGGGGTAGTTGCTCTTGCTTACCAACTCGAACTGCCGATGATCGCGACCAATGTAGGCGCTCTTGGGACTGCGGTACAACAGGCGCAAACGGGTTTGGTTATTCCTTCTGCAACAGTGGAGTATCTATCGGAAGGTATAAAGGAATTCTTTGCCAATAAGGGGCAAATAGCGATTTATGAAGAGAATACCAAAAAAGAAAAATCCCGGTTGTCATGGGATAATTTTGCCAGATCAATCGAGAAATTCTTTATGGAATTATAATGTCTTTATTTCATCCTTAACAACCCGTATTTGAGCATACAGATAAAAGCCCTGGCACCGTCTCTCCATCCGATTTTTTTCCCTTCTTCATACGTACGTCCATAGTATGAAATACCTACCTCGTAAATTCTTACTTTAGGATATCTGGATACTTTAGCCGTAACTTCCGGTTCAAATCCGAATCGTCTTTCCTTCAACGGTATTGATTGAATTATATCAGTCCGGAATAATTTATAGCAAGTCTCCATATCGGTCAGGTTAAGGTTGCTGAACATGTTAGAGACAAACGTTAGCATCCTGTTTCCTATCGAGTGCCAAAAGAATAGAATGCGGTGGGGATTACCACCCATGAATCTGGATCCGTAAACGACATCCGCAAAACCCCCGATTACCGGTTTCAATAGGAAGTTATATTCTTCCGGATCATATTCAAGATCCGCATCCTGAATAATGAGGTAGTCGCCCGTTGCTTCTTTAATCCCTCTATGCAAAGCGGCACCCTTTCCCATATTGACTGGTTGTTCGAAAAGCTTCATGTCTATGGATGGATGCTCAGCCATATATGCCTTGACAACTTCTATGGTGTCATCCTTCGAGCAGTCATTTACAATAATTATTTCTTTTTCGATATTGCCGATCAGTTGCACAGCTATTACCTTATCCAATATAAGGTGAATAGTTCTTGCCTCGTTATAGGCCGGTATTACAATGGAAAGTTTCATGTTATTTTGTATCTGTATTTTTAAAATTTATAGCCTAGAGTCATATAAAAATTCTTTGTTCTGGCTTTTCCGTTATTATATTCTTTCGCAAATTTTCTTAAACCCCAATGTTGTTTGTGTAATAAGTAATTTTAACCGGAGTTATTTAAGTGCTTTGTCGAAATACTCTATAGTCTTTATCAGCCCTTCTTTTAGCTGTACTTTTGGTTCCCAGTTTAATTTTTCTTTGGCAAGAGAAATATCCGGTTTTCTTTGCTTTGGATCGTCGCTGGGAAGGGGTTCGAATATTAGCTTCGATTTAGAACCTGTAAGTTCTAAAATCAGGTTGGCAAGCTCTATCATCGTAAATTCACCCGGATTTCCCGTGTTTACAGGACCTACGAAAAGATCGTCCGTTGCCATCATTCTTATCATAGCCTCTACCAGATCGTCTACATATTGAAAGCTTCGGGTTTGCATGCCGTCTCCGTATATCGTAATGTTTTCACCCTTGAGCGCCTGTACGATAAAGTTAGAAACTACACGGCCGTCGTCAGGATTCATATTGGGACCATACGTATTAAAAATACGTATGATTTTTATCCGTACTCCATTTTGACGGTGGTAATCCATAAATAATGTTTCGGCACAACGTTTGCCTTCATCGTAGCACGAACGTATACCTATGGGGTTTACATTCCCCCAGTATGATTCCGGTTGTGGGTGAACGTGAGGATCCCCATATACTTCACTGGTTGATGCCTGAAGAACTTTGGCTTTTAAGCGTTTTGCCAGTCCAAGCATATTGATGGCTCCCATTACGGAAGTCTTGATTGTTTTTATTGCGTTATATTGATAATGAACCGGGGATGCAGGGCATGCAAGGTTATATATTTCGTCTACATCTGCATGAAAAGGATGTACTATATCGTGCCTGATAGCTTCGAAATAGGGATTGTCGAGCAGGTGGATAATATTACTTTTCGATCCCGTGAAATAGTTGTCCAGACACAAGACTTCATGTCCTTCTTTTAGTAGCCTTTCACAAAGATGAGAGCCTATAAACCCGGCTCCTCCGGTCACAAGTATCTTCTTGCGGTTTTTCATATTTTATCTTCGATTTTATATAAATGCTTGTTTGTTAGTTTGGTTCCGAGATGCAAAGAAATAAAATTTTGTCCATCTAACATAATTAATTATGTAATTTATTCTCAATAGGGCTGTTAAAAGCAAATTGTCCTCAGGGCAACCAAAAAAAAATGAAAAGTGAAAAATTAAAAATCGTTAGTTTTATCTATAATAGACAATTAGCGAATTAGCAAATTGGCAAATGGCGCGAAGCGACAATAACTTGTAACTAATTGTTGGCTGTTTACTGATAACTGTAAGAAGTGTGGAGTTTGCATAGTACATGACAAAAAATATTACAAAATCTTATATCGCCCTTACAGGGCACGGTTTCAGGGTATTTCATTTTCCCACCCAAGGCGTTGCCATTGGGCTATATTATGTAGCCCCTTCAGGGCATCAAGGAAAGAAACAGGCTGAAAGCCTGATATATTCCAGCCCGGGGTAACACCCCGGGTAGATGACAACCGAAGGAACTGCGCCCTGTAAGGGCAACATAATAAGCCTTTTAAATATATATAAAATATTTTTTGTCATGTACTATGGGAGTTTGTTACTTTTTAGTTAAAAAGTTACGAGTAGACGAGATAAGAGGTACAAGTTGTTGACTGTTGACTGTAGAAGTTTGTTACTTTTTAGTTAAAAAGTTATGAGTTATGAGTTTTAAGTTCTGAGCGCTCACTACTTACTACTGATGACTGTAGAAGTTTGTTGCATTTTAGTTAAAATGAGGAAGGAGTTTTTCTCTCGTCATTGCGAGGGTTTACCCGAAGCAATCCAGAAAATAAAAAACGAAATGAGTGTGGAAAATGTTACTTTTTAGTTAAATTCTGGTTTGTCATGCTGACGACAAGAAGCATCTCCTGTCTCCCGGGGATTGGGATCCTTCCCTGCGGTCAGGATGACAAAGAGGGTAGCCGCGCAAGCAAGGGCTAACGGCTAAAAGCTATCGGCTAACAGCTAAAAAATGAGTGTAGAGGTTTGTTACTTTTTAGTTAAAAAGATACGAGTAGACGAGATACGAGGTACAAGTTGTTGACTGTTGACTGTAGAGGTTTGTTACTTTTTAGTTAAATTCCGGTTTGTCATGCTGACGACAGGAAGCATCTCCTGTCTCCCGGAAATCGGGATCCTTCCCTGCGGTCAGGATGACAAAGAGGGTAGCCGCGCGAGCAAGGGGCTAACGGCTAAAAGCTATCGGCTAACGGCTAAAAAATAACTGTAGAAGTTTGTTACTTTTTAGTGACTTTGTTGCAACGGCAGTCAATCTGGTATTTTTCTTCACTATCGTAGCAAGTAAAATTAACTCACTTTGTAAGCATCGGGCATACCAATCCCGATGAATTTATTTAATGTCAAACATTTGAGTTTGACCTCCGTTTTCTGATTTTTTAATG